>JBBJOK010000179.1:0-6403 GCA_037721545.1 Chitinophagaceae bacterium | reverse complement strand
TGAAATGGTCTTGGTTACTGAAGAAGCAATTTTTTTAGACATGTGGTAAAATATTGGTAACAGTATTTTTCGAAAGGCAACTTATATTCCCAAAGTACTTCCTGCTTCAATTGGCCCACGACTTAGCCTGAAATTTTGTAGCCATTAAAATTTAATTCAACAAGTTCTTTTGTCTCCATCTGTTGAATGTGCATTTATATATTTGAGATTGTCAAGAAGTCTTTTTTTGTCAATCTTGGGTCAGAAAGTTCAACTTTTAAATTTACAAACGGAACTTTTTTTTCATTGTTATACAAAACTCTAAAACCTTCAATCCGTGTGACTTCATCTTCTCCACTTTCAGTCTTTACGGTCCGAACTTTTTCAGAGCTTTCTGGAAGTCTGTCTGGTTCGGCTGCTGTCAAGTTTGTTGCAGTCGTAAATGAAAGAAAGCACTTGCCAATTTCATTTTTGTTTTTAAAACTAAATAAGGCAATTGTCAACATGAAAGTTGAGAGGATTATAATTTTTGATTTCATAAACTGTATATCTATTGTGATGTGTCGGAGTATTGCCACTAACGTTTTACAGCTTTAAGAAGTAAGGGTATTTTTTGTTCTGTCACTTCATTTACTTCGTGGTGCTTAATAAAGATAATTGGTTCAGCACATATTCTTCAGCCTTTATTTTTTAAAGCTGATGTTACTGCTGCTCTATTTTTAACAATCTTGGCAGCTCTTTTGAAGTAAGGGGCACAGATAATATTCAATTAGATTCTAAAATAGATTGTCCTATTGTAGTTACATCCTCTGCCGTATTAGAGAGAATGACTACTCCGAAAAGATGTTTTTTATCAAAGCCAACAAACGAACGAAAACCGCCAGTTCCACCTGAATGATGCCAGTAAACATGATTTTTTTGTTTCTCAATTCGCCATCCCAAACCTATTGTATTCTCTTTACTTTGAAAAGTTACCTGATGAGTTAAAAGAATTGCTTTGTCTAATGGTGTATTTAGCAGTCCCAATTGTGCCTTTACATATCGAATCATGTCATTGAGTGTGGATCGAATGGCACCAGATCCTTGCAACGCTGCGAGGTCCCAAGGCATCGTTGGTTCCCCTTTTTCATTGTACCCTTGCGCAAACTGTATATTGTCTTTGGCATTCAACTTTATTTTTGTACTGTGCATTTTAAGCGGCTCGAATATCTTTCCTGTCAATAGCTCTTCAAAAGTTTTATGGGACTTCCTAGATAATATATTTCCCAATAGTCCTGCACCAAAGTTAGAATAAGAGAACTGGCTTCCGGGAATGATGTTGGGCTTGTGAATAGAAAGAAAATGGTATACCGAATCTGCATTGTAATGCCGGTAAGGATCCTGGGGATTTACGTCCCCTTGGAAAATATTTGCAGGTAATCTTGGAAATCCGGAGGTGTGATTGGCAAGATGAACCAGTGTAATAGCAGTATTTTTATAGGCCTGCTTGGGTATGAATTCAGGAAGGTATTTGTTAATTGGATCCTTTAGACTCATCTGCTTTCGTGTTACTTCATTTGCAAGTAAAAGAGATGTGAAGGTTTTCGTTACCGATCCAATTTCAAAAATGGTGTTTTGGGGATCGGGGAGCTTGTTGCTTCCTTTTACCACTTCTCCATAGCTGTAGTGATGTACTTTATTATTACTAATAATTGCTATACACAAACCTACCGTATGACCCTGCTGAATGTAAGGCCTAATTAGTTTTTCCATTAAACTATCCATTTCAGATGCCAAAGGGTTATTAGAAGGAACCAGATTGCTTTTTGTTCCTTTCACAAAGGGCACCGGTTTAAAATTAAAGCGCACAATCTTTCCCTGTTCGTCAAGCTGTAAAAAGAGCACCTGCGATTCTCTTTCAAAACCTGCGGTATAGGCCATCCCTCCATCTGTTTCTTCCTTAAAGAGTAGATTATTCCATTTCCCTGTCTTTAAATAAAACTTTTTCATGCCTTCAGAAAACTTTTCAGTACTCATTTTTTCTTGATAACCTGTGGAGGTAAGGGCATATATTTTTATAGGATCTTTTGTGTTGAAAGCTTTTTTTACCAATTTGCTAATAGAGTCATAGAGAAGAGGTCGCTCTTGTCCGGCAACAATATTAGAAAGCCCACAAATAGTTAAAAACAAACAAAAGCGGAAAAAGAACATTTTCATACAATGGTGGTTTAAATAGTAAAATCTTAGAATATGCATGATTGAACATGGAAGGTCTATTTCAAAGTAGCAGCTAACGAACAGCCCGATAGTAGCTGATAGTATTACAACTGCCGATTGTTATTCCGTCCGCCAGCCTTGCGGCAAACATTTTGTTTACATTTCTTTATTTTGTTTCAATTTCAAATATTTTTTTCCCGTAGTCGCCTAAATAATGAACTAGTAATTTTTCATAAACTTTGTAACCATCATCAACATTTGTGAAAATTAAAAGCCCCTGTTTTGTCTTTGGGAAAATAAAAAAGATTGTCTGTACGCCTTTATCTGCACCACCGTGTGATAAAGCAACATCGCCATTCCCAAAGTCATAAATTTCAAAACCTAAACCAAAGTGTTTTCCATTTTTAGTTGCCACTTGATTTGTTATCATATCGTCAAAAACTTGTCTTGTAAGTCCTTCGCCATTCATAACACTAACTAAAAATTTCCCATAATCTTCAATAGTTGTCAATAGATCATCGGCTGCATTTGCAGCTTTATTTTTTATTGTTTCATAAGTGTTTCCATCTTTGTCATATCCAATGGCAACTCTTGATGTGTCTATATTTTTGTCCCAAATATATCTTGTGTCATTCATTTTTAATGGTTGAAAAAGGAGCTCATTGGCTAATTGGTCTAACGTTTTATGAAATTTACTTTCCAATGCTTTTCGCAAATATTCAAGCCCTTCGCCTGAATATTGATATTTTGTTCCTGGGTCAAATTGAAAATTTAATTTCTTGTCGGCATTCATCCATCGCCAATTTGGAAAACCTGTTTGGTAGCTTAAAATAATTCTTGTTGTTAATTTTTTACTTCGTAGGTCTTTGGCAATATCTGGGTCTGTCCAATATTTATAAATTGGTTCATTTAAATTCCATTTGCCTAAACTTGTTAATCGCAATGCAACCATTGCTGTCACTGGTTTTGTTAAAGATGCAACATTGAAAATTGTATTGTAAGGTGCTGAAACGCCTTTTTTTACTTCTCCAAAAACTTTTACTTGTTTGAGTTTGCCGTTTTCAATAATTCCAAGTCCAAGAGTAGGCACTTTATTTTCTTTCAGCCATGTTTCAATTTCTGTGTCATTGTCAAAAATTGATGATTTTGATACGTCAAGTAATTTTTCTTGATGCTCATAACTCAATGATTTTGTAAGTCTCCATTCTCCGTTTTCTAAAAGCCAAACGTGTGTAAACTTGGCTGAACTTCCAAATTTTTCGAGTTTGTCAGTTTGTTTTTCAAAAAATTGATGCATTCCTTCTTGAATTGCCCCATAAAGATTTCCTCTATTGTACAGTGCATAAATTTCAGTGCTTTCAGGTAATAATTCTCTTCTTGCTTGATAACTGGCTGGCTTTCCACATAATCCATTTCGTAAATCGTTGAGAAATTTTTTTCTGTAAGAAATTCCATCTTTGTCGTGAAAAAATTCAAATTTTTCGCTTAATAAGATTTCAAATTTTGAAATGTCGCAAGTATTAAAACCTACATTAAAAAGTATGCTATCCTTTGAAATGATGGTTTTGTATAGCTCTGAATTATTGTCAACCTGTGCTTTGCTGTCTACAATAAAAATTATAATAAAAATAAAGCTTAATAAAATTTGTTTTGCCATAATTTTTTTTCACAAAGATTAGAAGCTGATTTTTTTTATCATAAAAATCTTGCCGACAATAACCCGACAAAATCCCGACAGGTTTCATATCATATTGAAATTCAGACTATAATAAAGTTTTCTATTTTTATCTATTTCAGCTGCGTTTCTAAGAACGATATACACATTTGAAAGAACCAATAGAATCATAATCACTAAAGTAAATTTGTTTCCAAGTTTCAAAAAAATGCCTAACATAAATACAATAGGTGCTACAATTGTCCACATTATTTGTAATGAAATAATTTGTTTTGTTATAGGATTTTTCACTTTCATTGTAAATATCAATATAAGCGGAATAAGAATATTAAAAAGTGGAAGAACAATGAAAGGTAATGACGAAAGGTTTACTAACTTTATGATTGAGTAATTTACAGGAATTGGTTCTTCATTTTCGATTGTTTCTTGGTTACAATCCTCTTTGTTTTCAATTTCAAATGGCTTGTTTAGTAGTTCCTTTTCTTGAACACCAAATGTTTCAGCCAAAACCCGAAGTGTGTATCCTTTTGGCTCTCTTCCTGCTTCAATTCGCTGAATGGTCCTTACTGAAATACCAGATTTTTCTGATAATTCTTCTTGAGTCAGATTTTGTAACTCTCTTATACTTTTTAATTTTGACATTCTGTAGTTTTAAAAATACGCTAACGTTTTGCATTGCCGAAGGTTAGAGAATTTGATTCTGGTCCTGCCCGGTGCTGATGCTAAATTGAAACCGGACCCCCGGAACCATTTCTGACACTGATTTGCAGCCGATGTTCCAAAGTCCTGCCTTGACTTTTGGCAATGCATTGTTAGGCACAGTACATTTTTGCTACGATTATCAGTCCTGTTGACCAGTTCATTTTCGTTAATTTTAAGTCTGTCTTTGTGTCCAAATAAGCTACAAGATTATCAACATTACCTTGGTGTCCATCGGGCCAATTTGGCTGATGTAACATATCGTCAATTATGTAAAAGCCTCCATTTTTCAACAAAGCCAATGTATCATCTAAACTTTCATATTTCCCGGGCCAAGCGTCTGCAAATATCAAGTCAAATTTAATGTCTTGATTATTTTTAATCCAATTTGTTCCGTCTTCGCAAATAATTGTCACACGGGAGTCAGCACCAAAATGTTTCCTCGCAATGTTTAAGTAAGTTTCGCTATTGTCGATGGAGATAACTTTTGAATGATTGTCCATTGCCTCAACAATCCAAGAAAGTGAAAGTCCTGTTCCTGTCCCAAGTTCTAAAAAGTTGCCATTGGGTTTAGATGTAACAAGTGTCCGAAGTAAACTGCCTGTCTGTAAGTCCGAAGGCATAGAAAATTTGATTTCTTTGGAAGCCTTTTGAATAGTTGTAAAACTAGGAGGTGTTTCAATATTTTTATCGTTCATTGTCTGTCTTTTGCAGTTTAGCTTTGACTATATAATTTTGAGAAAAACAAATCAACTACGTGTTGATTTTCTGGAAAATTATGTACTTCTATGATTTTGTTATTTTCAATTTTCCAAAGTAGGCAGGACATATTGTCGAGATTTTCTTCATTGTCAATATTACTCCAATTTCTATGACAATCAATAACAAAACTGTCATTAACCCCCATAACAATAGGCTCTGCTTTGAAAGAACCTTTATTAAGCTGTTGAAAATATCTCAATACTTCATCCACACCAGTCTTAGTTCCACTTAATGGGTGTTTTCCTGGAATATGCCATTTTATGTCTTCGGCTAATACAGTTCTTATTCCTTCAATGTTATTGGTAGAATACTCTTCAAAAAAGGTATTTATCAAAATGAGGTTTGGATGTAATTTTTCCATATTTTTTTGTTCAATGTCAATGAACTGTCTGGTTTTAAGTTATTAAAATAATTATTGTCCTTGTGTTTGTCGGTTGGGTGTCGCCATTGTATTGTGCCTAACGCCCCGATTGCCTTTATAAGTTGCAAAATAAAAAAAATATTGTCATTGAAAATCCAATATTTATCATTACAATTATTGTATTGTCGTTTGTACAATCCACCAATAGGTCTAAATCCCTACAACCTCTCCTGCCACCGAATCATCATTTCATTTTTCCAGCTAACAAAATCTCCTGCTGCAATATGCTCACGGGCTTTGGTAACTATATCTAAATAAAAAGCAAGGTTGTGAATACTGGCAATCTGCAAACCTAAAATCTCTTTTGATTTAATTAAATGCCGCAGGTATGCTTTGCTGTAATGGTTGCTAACTTCACAATCAATGCCATCATCAATGGGAGAAAAATCTTTCTCCCATTTTTTGTTATCAATATTAATTACCCCGTTGCTGGTAAACAGCATTGCATTGCGGCCATTCCGGGTTGGCATTACACAATCAAACATATCAATACCTAACGCTATGTTCTCAATGATATTCCATGGCGTACCAACACCCATTAAATAGCGGGGCTTATCTGTCGGCAGGTTATCGCAGCATAGCTCACTTATCTCGTACATTTTTTCGGTAGGCTCGCCAACACTTAGCCCACCAATAGCATTGCCTGTGGCATTTTTGGAGGAGATGTATTC
>JBBJOK010000178.1:0-6474 GCA_037721545.1 Chitinophagaceae bacterium | reverse complement strand
TTAAAATACCTAAATTAAAAGCCAAAAACCCGCATGAGGTAGAAGCAATTGTACAAAAAACTATCATCAATGCCAGAGGCCATCTTTGTGATTAAAATACTTAAATCGCGTAGAAGGTTATTCATGTGCAATAATTTAAATAATCAATCCTCATCGCACCTTATTAATGATACCTCTTCTTCTTAACTTTAGATTTTTATAGCTGATTTTCTTTCATGAAAGCTATCTTTATGAACTTTTGTAGAAACTGTAGCCAACGAACAGGTATCAATTGCACATCCAAACTAACTGATTGCTGTTATCCAAGGCAGCATTTAAAAACTCAACATGATTCCCGATTTCAGCCGGTTAAAAAAGAATATTAAAAACAAAAACGAATGCAGATTTCATTTTAAAATGGCTGTGCTCGCTGACACAGCCACACAGCTTCTTTGCACTGCAATAGAAGGATACGGTGTGGAGGAAAGCATGAATATTGATATTTACGAAGGGCCCTATAACCAGGTAGAAGCAGAATTATATAATCCCAATTCCGGGTTGTATGCATTTAAACCCGATTATGTGTTGATTTTTGAATCACACAAAAAACTCCTCAAAGCATTTTACAAGACGACGCTAAAAGACCGGGGATTTTTTGCAGACAACAAATTTGAAACGGTTAAAAATTATTACAACATTGTCACAGAAAGATTGAATGCAAAATTCATAAGCTTTAATTTTTGCGAAGAGAATGATGGTGTTTTCGGCAGTGCAGCCGCTGTTTACCCTGCTTCTTTTCTTTATCAGGTGCGCAGGTTAAATTTTTTGTTAGCTGATTCTGCTTTAAAGGAAAAGAAATTCAGAATTGCAGATATGCTTTCTCTGCAAAATAATATTGGACTGTATGGAATTACTGATGAAAAAATATATGTATCGACCGGTATGGCAGTGAGCATAGACGCCCTTCCGTATGTTGCAAAATGCATAACAGATCCTATAAAAGCAGGTTACGGAATTATAAGAAAATGCCTGATACTGGACCTTGATAACACCGTTTGGGGCGGTGTAATAGGAGATGACGGTATAAATAATATCCAGATCGGTGAGCTTGGTATCGGTAAAGCTTTTTCTGAATTGCAGCAATGGATAAAAGAATTAAAAAATAAAGGAATTATCCTTTGCGTGGCAAGCAAAAACACAGAAAGCATAGCAAAAGAACCTTTTGAATTGCATGATGATATGGTGCTTAAACTCGAAGATATATCAGTGTTTATGGCAAATTGGGATAACAAGGTTAAAAATATTCAGCGCATACAGGAAATACTGAACATAGGGTTTGACTCCATGGTTTTTCTTGATGACAATCCTTTTGAGCGTGGTATAGTAAAGCAATATATCCCGGAAATTACCGTCCCCGATCTGCCTGAAGATCCTTCATTATACCTTGGGTATTTAAAGAAATTAAATCTTTTTGAAAATATTTCTTATTCAGATAACGATACGGAACGGACAAAGCAATATCAGCAGGAAGCAAAAAGAGTAACCGATCAGAAATTTTTTGATAATGAAGAAGATTTTCTGAAAAACCTGAGCATGGAATGCACTGTAGAACCTGTTACTGCATTTAATATGCCGCGGACTTCCCAGCTTACGCTTCGTTCAAACCAGTTCAATTTAAGAACGGTAAGATATGATGAAGTTGCGCTGCAGGATTTTGCAGCAAAAGAAAATAATTATATATGGAATTTTTCCCTGAAAGATAAGTACGGTGACCATGGCCTTATTGCTATAGTGATGCTGGAAAAAAATGATGATGTGTTGTTTATTCATAATTGGATTATGAGTTGCCGTGTATTAAAGAGAGGAATGGAAAATTTTACGCGGAATTATCTGGCCGAATTCGGCAGCAGTATGGGATGTAAATTGATAACGGGCGATTACGTACCTACTCCTAAAAACGGTATAGTTAAAGATCATTACGAGCATTTAGGCTTTAAAAAAAATCATGACCTCTGGGAACTTAGCTTACCGGCAAATCTTCTTGAAACATTTATAAAATATAAAATTTAACATGACTGAAAATGAACTTCTTGCACAGCTATCATTAATATTTACGGATGTTATAGATGAAGGTGATGTGAATTTAAATATGGATACTACAGCCGATGATGTAGAAGGTTGGGACTCTCTTAACCATGTACAGATAATAGCGGCTGTTGAAAAGAAATTCGGTTTCCGATTTTCCCTGAATGAAATACAGCTATTTAAAAATGTGGGAGATCTTGTACGCGGCATTAAAGAAAAAATGAGCTGATATGCTCTTTACATCACTTCCCTTTTTCCTTTTTTTACCGGCAGTCTTTATTATTTACTGGCTTGCTAAAGGTTCTGTAAAACTGCAGAATTATATCCTGCTTTTTGCAAGTTATTTTTTTTATGGTTGGTGGGATTGGCGGTTTTGTTTCCTGTTATTATTTAGCTCTTCTTTTGGTTTTTTTGCAGGGAAAGCTATCGGCAGCGCTGATAAAGAAATTGTCAGAAAAAGATGGATGATATTAAGTGTTATTGTACATCTTGGCATTCTTTGCTATTTTAAATATTTTAATTTCTTTGCAGATTCATTTGCGGCGCTCTCTACACACATTGGGTGGAATTTGAATTATATTCCCCTCAATATTATATTGCCCCTGGCAATAAGCTTTTTCACTTTTCATATACTGGGATATACATTTGATGTGTACCAGAAGAAATACAAACATGCTGAAGATTACATTGATTTTATAACGCATATAGCTTTCTTTCCACAGCTTGTTGCCGGCCCAATAGAAAGGGCGGGCCATTTATTACCGCAGTTTCAAACCAAAAGATTTTTAGTAAGCTCAAAAATGGAGGATGGCTTATCGCAGATGCTGTGGGGATTTTTTAAGAAAATTATTATTGCAGATGCATTGGCGCTGCAGGTAAATTATGTATTCTCTCATTATGCCGAATTAAATGCCATCACTATCGCAATTGGCGTGGTTATGTTTGTTTTTCAGATGTATTGTGATTTTTCCGGTTATTCTGATATTGCCCTGGGAACTGCACGATTGTTAGGCTTTGAGCTTCTGCAAAATTTTAATTATCCTTTTTTCTCACAGAGCATTTCAGAATTCTGGCGAAAATGGCATATGTCGCTCTCAAGCTGGATAAATGATTATCTGTTCACGCCTATTTCATTTGCAAAAAGGGATTTGGGTAAGTGGGGTGTGCTGTATGCTGCAATTGTAAGTTTTGCCATAAGCGGTTTATGGCACGGTGCAAACTGGACATTCATCTTGTGGGGTATATTACATGGAATTGCAGTTGCTTATGAACTGATAACAAGAAAGAAGCGTAAAAAAATTTCCAAGCAAATCAATCCATACCTATATAGTGCAGTAAGTACATCTCTTGTATTTATTTTCTGGAGTTTTACGCAATTGATTTTTCGTTCACAAAGCATTACAGAGTTTAGCAATATTATGAAAAGGTTGTTTTCGGCAGGATGGCTTGAAAGACCTGAAATACAATTAGATGCTTTATTTTTAATACTCGGTTTATTGATTGTAGAACGTATTCAAATAAAGAAACCTTATGCGCTTCAAATTACAGGCTTGCCTTATTTTGTAAGATGGGCAGTATATGCAGGTATAATTATGTTGATATTTTCATCAAAGAACCTGAACAACCAAAACGAATTTTTATACTTTAAATTTTAATTTTAATTATGAACAGTACTTTAGTAAAGATCATTGTAGCCCTTGCTATTTTAGGAGGTGTAGGGTATTTTTTATTCAACAAATCCAAGGATAAAAATTCCAGCCTAAACAAAGTGGTCAATACCGTATCAATTACTGCAGAAGACTATTCTGATTACACAATCGTACCCGAAGATGAATTGTATGATAAAAGCCCTGCGTCCGACAGTATGTTGCCTGAATTAAAACAGCGTTATAAAAATTATTTTGATTCTCTCTCTGTTGAAACAAAAGCCGCAGGTGCTAAAATGGTTTTTTGCTGGCTTACAACAGAACCTTACC
Organism: Chitinophagaceae bacterium; assembly: GCA_037721545.1. Taxonomy (GTDB): domain Bacteria; phylum Bacteroidota; class Bacteroidia; order Chitinophagales; family Chitinophagaceae; genus Ginsengibacter. The sequence goes on along the minus strand of JBBJOK010000178.1, from coordinate 2,434 downwards.
GTAAAATACATTCAGACTCAAAAGAATTTATCAAAAAATTATGTACAGATAAAGGTGTAGATTTCGTAGATTTTGTGCCCCTGATTATCAATAAAAAGGCTGAAGAAATATCCTTTATGCCAAAGGATGGGCATATGAATAAAAATGGCGCTAAGATACTTGCAGATAAAATGGCTGAGTATATAAAAAAATACGCTGATACAAGATCTACTCAAACATACTCAGAAAAACCGAAGATCTTTGGCGACCTTGAACCGAATCAAAAAGATAATATTTTAGACGGCGGTAAAAATCTTCCTTACAAGCTTACTACCAACAGCCAGGGCTTGAGAATGAATTATGATCTGGCAGCACAGAAAACAAAACAACGTATATTGGTAATGGGTGATTCTTTTTTTTATTTTCCATTTCTTGACAATGATCACACAGGTACCGGTCTTTTGCAGGCTACTTTTCCGGATAAAGAGATTATCAATGCGGCAAACTGGGGTTACTCTATAGATGATTACTGGTCGCAATGGAAAGAGGGATTGAAATATACAGAACCTGATGTTATTCTTCTTCAGTCAAGTGGAGAGGATATTGCCAATCAGTTTTTTACACATCGCTTAAAATTCAGCAGGCATAAAGATCTTATCAAGCCTACAGAATCTGAAAGAAGGTTTTACAGCGCAATCAAGAAATAAGATTTCAGGCAGTTTTTACTTTTCTTTCATAATCTTATATTTTATTGTTGATCACTCACTTTTTCTGCAAATAATTGTATTAAAACAAACATATGAGCAGTTTTAAAAACAATGTAAAGTTTGCCAATGATGGTATCCGCTATTTTTTTCAAACAGAAAGGAATGGCAGAATACAGGCAATTGTATCCTGCATCATATTGCTTGTCTCATGGTTTTTTGGGATAAACAGGTTTGAATGGTGTTTGGTTATTTTTTGCATAGCCTTGGTTATAAGCCTTGAAATGGTGAATACCGCTCTGGAAAGGGTTTGTGCCATCCTGAGTACAGAGTACCATCCCATGGTAAAGATCATTAAAGATGCAGCTGCAGGGGCAGTTTGGTGGGCAAGCATTTTTTGTATAATTATCGGAGCAATTATTTTTCTTCCTTATGTTTTGAAATTTTTCAACCTGCAAATAACGTAAATGAAAAAAGTAATTACTGTAATTTTTCTGTGGTTGTGCTGGGGTTTTGCATTAGGTACATTGCTGTTACTTGGTCCTACGCGATGGTTAGTGAATTATGAGCGGGAAAAAGAAATGCCAGTCACTACAGAAAATACTACGGTAATAATTTTAATTATTTTTCTTGCAATTGCTTCTTTTGCTGTAGCGTATTATTCTGCAAAATCAATCCTCAACCCTGCTACCGGCGCAAGAAAGCGGCGTGCATTATCAGGGATACCTCTTATTGCTGCGCTGTTTGCTGTTTATATTTTCTTTCATCCTGACTGGATAAACTCTGACAGAGAGAATAAGTTTAACTCTTTAAATACATCTTTCAGCACAGGTTCATATCCTGAACTTGATAAAATGGAAGAATTAAAACGTAAGGGTTTCACCGCAGTAGTCTCCTTACTTCATCCTGCGGTTGTTCCTTTTGAACCTGTACTACTGGAGAAAGAAAAGAAAAATGCGGCTGAAGCAGGCTTGGAATTTATCAGTATCCCTTTTCTGCCATGGGTAAGTGAAAACGAAAATTCTATAGACAGTTTAAGAAGTTTAATTAAAAAGGGTCAGGGGAAATACTATGTGCATTGCTATCTCGGACTGGACAGGATAGCAGCCGCTTCCCGGATAATAAATCAGGAAGGAAAAACTATGATTCATTTTGATAGAGGGAAGAAGGATAGCTTAATTTTAAAAAAGAAATTTGAACGGGGGAATGTGGTTGAAATTGAAAAGGATGTTTTTCTGGGACCGCAGCTTACTAAAGAAGAATATTTTTTTGTGATCGGTAACTTCCGACAAGTAGCCGCCCTAAGAAACCTGAAGGATCCGGAAATAAAAATTCATGTTGAAGAAGAAGAAAAATGGCTTCAGCCTTTTAAAATTCCCATTCAGATATTTGAAGTTAATGGTCAAACATCAGCAACAGAGATGCAGAAAATAGTGAACGCTGTAAAGTCACTTCCAAAACCGCTGTTCATTCACGGCTTTTTTACTGATGATAAAGAAATTATCCTGTTTGAAGATACTTACCGGAAGTCGCTGAATTGATTTGCTCAATTATATGTCGGCACTGATCTTATAATTCAATTGCACGATTGTCACTCTTCCGTTAAATACCTAAATTAAATTCCAAAAACCGCATGAGGTAGAAGCAATTGTACAGAAAACTATCATCAATGCAAGAGGCCATCTTTGTGATTAAAATACTTAAATCGAGTAGAAGGTTTTTCATGTGCAATAATTTAAATAATCAATCCT
>JBBJOK010000177.1:0-6486 GCA_037721545.1 Chitinophagaceae bacterium | reverse complement strand
TCGGATGAAATGATGAACCAACAAAAAGATTTACCATTCCCCGAACATCATTGCCGTTTTCTGGAAAACTGCCGTCAGGATTTGACCGAAAAACTTTGTCATCCTCTAAATAAACGTCACCAGTAAGTTCGATTGTCGGTTTGAACTTCGTTTTGTTATTTAAAAAAGTTTGAAGTCCAAGTCCAATACCCCAAGGATTATTACCAGCAGTATAGTCATAAAGCGTGTTGTTGTATTGTGTCAATAAATAAGTAGAAATTTTGCTTTGCGACTGACTAAAGGATTGTGTCAAGATGAGGCAAAGTAACAATGTCGTTATAAGCTTTTGCATAGTAAGGTCTTTTTGTATAGCAGGCAACGATTGCCCACTTGGCGCAGGGTAGGAAATAGAATTCCTTCTGCCGGGCTTTCTGATGCTTGGTTTTTATTTGATGCCGAAGATAAAAACAAAAAGCTCAACAATGAACTTCCCGCCCGAACAAAAGCTAAATGATGAACTGCTGCTTAAAGAACATCTTCCTTACGCCCACCTTGCGCCAAACGGTTTGTTGGCTGCAGTTTCACCAACTAAAGCCATAAAAAGCTCCAAATGAAACAGGGTTAATGCCTTGGTTGTAAAACCTGTAACTAAGTATAAAAGATAAAAACCCTTTACTTGTGGTACCTACATTATAGCCTGTTTTTAATACCCCTCCATAATCAACCTTAGCTGGACTAGGTCCATACACTCGCTCAAAAGGATTTGGTTGCGGATAGAAATACTTTATAGTTCTTTCTTTCCTGTATCTTAGGGTGGGCCCCACTCCAACGAAAAAGTTATTTTTAATATAGTCAAGCGTATAATCGTTTGAAAAAATCAATCTGTAAGTAACTGTACCTTCTTTAACTTCTTTTAGGTTCGTAGCTTCTCCGTAAAAAGCATTTAAAGAAGATGAAATTCTAAACTTGTTATTTAGGTTTTTACTATATGAGATTTCAGGATTAAAGAAATTTAAGAATTGTCCCTTTCTCCAATCTTTAAAATGGGTGGCGTTAAATCCAATTGATAATTTATTCTTTTGTTGTCCTGCCACAACCTGGCAATACAGAACTAAAAAAATTAAGAATAATTGGTAATTAATTTTTTTCATGTAGTGGTATCCTTTTTTTTATAATTAAGTTCTATCCGTTAAGGGCTTGTCACTGGACACTACAGAAGAAAGAAACGCTGCACGAATTGCTGCCAACGTTACATCTTGGCGTTGTGGCGGTATTCTGTGTTACTTCTGCCGACAACTGAAGCCGATTAAAGATATCTAGTTTAATGGTTTCTAATGCTGCTTAATTTATAACATCAAGCTGAAACTGCCGATGAATAGCGACCTGCTGCTGATTGTTTCAACTTCCAGCCGCCATAATGCCAAGCCGATTGTTAGCTGTTGTGTTTTTAATTTTCAACGACGTCCTTCATTGCAGCAATGGCAAGCCTATTAAATTCTTCCAATCTTTTCAATTGAGTTGTGTCACATATAGAGCAATTTTTAACGATGGAGTTTATCCAGCGTTTTGCTTTCTTTTCTGTGCCGAAGTAAGATAATAAACCTGAACCGTCCTCCGCTGATTATTTATTTCATCTGCCAGCCTTTTCCCAAACCTGCTCTTGTACCCATAGCCTTCAATTATATCTTATAATTTTACCTTCTTTAACTTTTAGTTTGATATCCTTTGTAGTTTCAAAATTTTTGAATGGATTATTGCTTAGAACTAAAAAACTTGCTTCAAAACCCTCTCGTATTTCTCCAATTTTTCTATTTGGAAAAATCATTTGTGATGTTGATTTTCCCCATAAAAAAATTATTTCTTTCGGCGAGAGAATTTTGTATTTGAGTAGATAATCAATTTCAGGTTCTACTGTCTTGCCGTAATAATCTGCACCCAACCCTATAGCTATTCGTTCTTTGTATAGCTTTTTTACAGTCTGTTTTTGATATTTTAATTTGTTTGCAAATTTTGTAGAATCAAATGATGGGTTTCCAAGACTATCATACTTTGTAACTCCATCAACACAAAGAGTAGGAATAATACCAATACCCGATTTTTTGCATAAGTTAATATCAGCAGTTGTCATACAAAATTTATCGGCTGTTTTTAGATCGCCGTCCCAACCGTAGCCTGGTAAATGAGCAACAACATCAACGCCAATTTTAACGCAAAGTCTAAAATCTTCAACTGTTTCTACATGTGCAAATACTCTTAAACCTGATAAATGTGCCTTTTTCACTACATATTCTGCAACTTCTGGTGAAAGTCCATTGTCGCCTACAGTTTCTTTTTTTCTTTTTAATTCATAATTAGCAGCATCTAACAAACCGATTTTGATATTGTCTGGTTGGTATTTCATTATTGCCTCCCACTTTTTATCTACATCTTGAACATTGTCTAAAAAATAGTAAGAAATATTTTCTACGAGTCTACTTTTTTTTACTGAATCAACATACTTGTATTGTAAGTAAGGTGAATAAATGCCCATAGCTAAAGGTTCATATGGATAGAAGCCATGCCCGTAAGTGGTAGTTAGAAACCCATTTGTATAGGTTACGTCAATTTTTTTTGAGCGATTTAAAGCTGGCCTTATTGATACAGCATTTTTGCCGTTATTGGCAAGCACTTGTACGTAGAATACTCCTTCGTTCAAATAATTTGTTATCATTTCTTTTAAGCCATAGCTTCCATCTAGATTATGCGTATGTGCATCACCAAATGGTGGAATACAAAAACTATTTGAAATATCTATAATACTATCAATTTTATAAGGTCTTATAAATGTGAATTTACCATCCACTGTATAAACTTTTTGTCGTTCAAAAGCCTTTCCAATTAGCCATTTTCCATTATCAAATTGGTAATTCTGGGCAAAGGTGTTTTGACCTTGAAATAATTGTCCAAGAAACAAAACGATTATAATTTTTACAACAGTTGTCATATATTTCATAGTTAACACTGCAAAGTTGCAGGTATTAATAACCTACCAAGCCAATTTCCGATGAAACATCTAATAACCCGATGAATTAGAAATAGGCAGTCCATCGGATTATTAGCCAACTCAACAGTTTTCTGGTTCACAGAAAGTACTTAACGCATAATTTCAATTAACATAAAAACAAAATATTATGAGGATTACAGCAGTTATAATACTAATGAATATCACTTTTCAGGTTTTTGGGCAGGATTTCTTTGAAATCAAGAGAAAAGAAGATAAAATCGGCGCTAGATATCCGGGAACTGTTTCGATCTACCTTTCAGGGCCTGATGTAACACGCAGGAAAATTGAAAAAGGGGAACCCGTTATAATATCAGGGGATTATAAACTGGAAATAGTGGTTCCTTGGAAATCAAAACCTGATTTAATTGAGGCAAAAGGCGGGACACTTGAAATTCTTACACTACCACAAGCTTACCTTAAAAAAGAAACTGATAGTTTTAGTGCAGAGATCAAACATTATTATAAAACCGAAAAAGGAGCCGGTAAAAAAGTTTTACAACTACCTCAGGTAAGAGTTGTCAAAAGTAACACCCCAAAGTCTCAAAAAATTCCTGGGGCTTATAATCTTTACATTGAGTACACAAACGGATTGATATTCTCTTATGAAGATGGTCTGGGTAAAGCCACTCAAAATGGAAAAGAGATTGAGGTTACAAGAAAATATTTTGTGCAAACACCGGAAGGGCTGTTGAAACTGAGTTTCGATCCAATAAAAGGTATCTGCTGGTGGGCTTTTGATAGTGATAAAAACTATGGGGATTAAAGACACTCAGGTAAACTTTGATTTATTACAGTATAATGATGAGTAGTTTTGGATTACAATCAATAAAATGAATTCAGTTAGCAAAAATGAAAATAGCAAAAGTATTTCTTCAGTTGAAATTTTAATAGTTGTATTTTTTTATATTTTCTTCTCCGTTGTTTTTCATATTGTACTATGGTATACTGGAGGAGGATATAAAACTGATGGTTTTTGGGGATGGTTGAATATAGAAAATTATTGGTATCAAGCAGGAATGCAGTACATTTTTTATTTTGTTAATTCGGTGCTGATATGGTTTTTTGGTGTTTACATTTTAACCAAAAAAAAAATTTACTATCAATTCATTGCGGTTTTTTTATTAATTCCTATTTCAGCATATCTGGTAAGAGAGCTCAGGTATATTTATCTTGACAGCATAGGAGCTGGAAGGTTGAGGGGAATAGGCACTATTTGGGATTGGTATATTCCTTCTTTGTTTTTACTCATTCAGTTTGGTTGTTTTTTTGCCTACCGCTATTTTAAAGACAATCAGCGCAAATTAAAAGTAGAGGGAGAGCTAAAACAGGCTGCTTTAAAAAGCGAACTTTCAGCAATTAAAGCACAGTTAAATCCACATTTTCTTTATAATGTTTTTAACACCATTAACGCCTCACTTTCTCCTGAAAATGAAAAAACCAGAGACATGATAGCACAGCTGGCGGATCTCTTCCGTTATCAGTTACAGGCAACGCGTAACGATTTGGTTACACTAAGAGAAGAAGTAGATTTTGTAAGGAAATATCTTGAACTGGAAAAAGCAAGATTTGGAGATAGGCTACAGGTATTAATCAATGTATCGGATCAGTTATTAAATGAAAAAGTACCGCCAATGATTTTGCAACCTTTAGTGGAGAACAGTATTAGACATGGGCTGTCAAGCCTTATTGAGGGAGGAACAATTAGCATAACCATTTGTAAATCTGGTGGTAAGCTAAAGTTCGAAATTACCGATACAGGAATTGGCATTGTTGATAAAACGAAAATTTTTGAGAGAGGTATAGGACTCAATAATACAAGGCTAAGATTACTGAAAATGTATAATACCCAAATGGAATTTATTGATAATGTACCAAAGGGGTTAAAAATTACATTTGCTATCTGATTTTTAAATTATAATGTAAAATGACTGTGATATAGAAAATGAAGAAGGTAATTATAATTGATGATGAAGCTGCCGGCAGGAAATTGATAAAAGAATACCTGGAGGAGTTCCCCGAACTTATTTTAATTGCAGAAATAAATAATGGTGTCGATGCAGTGAAAAGGGTGAACGAATTAAAACCTGATATTATTTTTCTGGACATCCAGATGCCGGGCCTTTCCGGGTTTGAAGTATTGACACACCTTGATGAAATTCCGCAAATAATTTTTTCAACAGCATATGATAAATATGCGTTGCAGGCTTTTGAAGTACATGCAATTGATTACCTGCTCAAACCCTACACAAAGGAACGCTTCAAAAAAGCTATTGATCGCCTTTTAGCCAACAATGATAATAACAGGATAGCGCCATTAGCAGAAAGCCTGATGATGGGCCAGTCTTCATTTCCCGAACGTATTCTTGTAAACCACAATAAAAAACTCATCACAATTACTGTTGAACAAATTGTCTGGATAGAAGCATATGGTGATTATTCCAAATTGCATATATCAAAAAATAGTTTTCTAAGTAATTATGGCATTTCTGTTCTGGAAGAAAAACTTAATTCTTCAATTTTTATTAGGGTACATCGTTCATCCATTATCAACCTGAAACACGTAAGAGAATTGGACAGGTCCGGAAAGTCATATGATATTAAAATGAGCAATGATGATGTAGTAAGAGCTAGCCTCGGTTATATAGAGAAACTTAAAGATTTAATATTTTGAAATTTTGATTCCTAAATCATGTTAAATATTTTTGATAAATTTGATTGAAATCGAAATAATTTTTCTCAAGACTGTTTACTGTTTTCTAATGTATTTCTTTTTCAGTATGCAAACATAATAAGTACACTTTACTAGTTATTGCAGGATTATAAGATGGGATATATTCTATATACCCAAAATCATTTAAATCTTTAATACACTTATGATAGGTTGCAAGTCCGCTGATTTTTGCCACTTCCATTAATGTAGTCCTGGTAATTTCTACGGGATTACAAAATCCATTCAAATTATAAAATTGAAACAACGCCATATATAGACTAATATGCGTTGTTCCAATTCGATTGTCCTCCCGGATGGCTGAATAAAAATGGGTTAATTCCTGTACCTGGTCCATATTTAATCTCAATTATACTGCGTCACAATTCAATAACTTTTCAATATCCGAATAGCGATAATAATATACCCCTCCTATCTTGCTGGACCGCAGCTTTCCCGCTATTCTTAGCCGCTGAATAGTATTACAAGAAATACTGAGTAGCTTTCTTACTTCAGCATTTTTAAGCCAGGGTTTGCTCAATTTTGGCTCAGGCTTCATCAACTGACGAATTTCATTTAATAATTCCATCCTGAATTCCTGCAAGTCCTCTTTTGTAATTACTTCAATTGCCATAAGCCACTTTTTCTATTACATTATTTTGTTTTTAATCCTCTTAAAGATTACGTTTTAATGGAGACCTTCATACCGACATCCCTTTTTTACGTGAGCTCTTTTTTTTTGAACCTTCCAAATCAT
>JBBJOK010000176.1:0-6511 GCA_037721545.1 Chitinophagaceae bacterium | reverse complement strand
CTAAATACTGATTTGCAACGCCTGGTTACAATCATGGAGGAACTCCGGGAAAAGTGCCCTTGGGATAGAAAGCAAACTATACAAACGCTCCGCCAATTAACTATTGAGGAAACTTTTGAATTAGCTGATGCAATTACTGATAATGATTGGCAAAGTATAAAAGAAGAATTAGGGGATATTTTATTGCATCTTGTTTTTTATTCAAAAATCGGGGAGGAACAACAACAATTTACTTTGCAGGATGTAATTGATAGTATTTGTAAAAAATTAATCAACCGGCATCCGCATATCTACAATACCTCAGAAAACCATTTGGGGAATGCAATTACTGCTGAAGATGTAAAAAGAAACTGGGAGCAAATAAAATTAAATGAAGCCAGGGTGAATGAGCCGCATGGCAATAAGGCAAATAAGCGGTCTCTTTTAAGCGGTGTGCCTAAATCTTTACCTGCAATGGTTAAAGCAATGCGATTGCAGGAAAAAGCAAAGCATGTAGGATTTGAATGGGAAACGAAAGAGCAGGTGTGGCAAAAAATTAAAGAAGAAGAACAGGAATTGTTACAAGCAGTGCAATCTAAAAAGCAAAGTGATATTGAAGAGGAGATGGGGGATCTTTTTTTCTCTATTATTAATTACGCCAGATTTTTAGATATTGATGCAGAAAATGCTTTAGAGCTTACCAATAAAAAATTTATTAAACGTTTTACTCAAATGGAAGCGATTGCAAAGGCGGATGGAAAAAATCTTGAGAGTATGAACCTGGAAGAAATGGATAAAATGTGGGATAACATTAAGCAACAAATGAAGAACAATTGAAAATAAAAAAAAACACATTGTTGTTTTTTAAAAAAAATGGGTACTTCCTGGTTTCTGCTGTATGCCTAATAATTCTATCAATGGTTGTTGATAATTATTGGGGCATTACTTCGGAAGCCAGTGTACAGAAAGCAATACAAAAGGACATACGCATAAAGCAAGAGGATTTCAACGCTTTTTATAAAGATACCGGCAAAATCAACCGGCTTATAAACCATCAATATACTCAAGCGACCCTGGAAGAACTTGCTGAAAAAAAATATTTTATTTTTATTTTCAGATCTGATTCATCTATAGAAAATCTACCGGTATTTTGGAGTACCCAAATTGTTTTGCCCGATGAAGCCATCATTAAATCTTCCGACAGCAATTATATATTCCTTCACTCCAATGGGTGGTACGTTGTAGAAAAATTAACACTTCCTGCTAATGATAGTTCGGTGTATAAAATCATTTCTCTCATTCCTGTTAAATGGGATTATTATATTCAAAATAAATATTTGCAAAATTCTTTTGCAGCAGTTGATGATATTGAAAGCCAGTATGATATTGCTACCCAACCCGGTAAAAGCGAAATCCGTAATATAGATGGCCATTTTCTCTTTTCTTTAAAACGAACCGATGCCAATACTATTAAGCAAAATAATCCAGTATCAATTTGGCTCCGTATTATTTCAGCCCTTTTGGTCCTTCTGTTTATTCATATAACTGCAAATTTTTATGCTGCTAAAAAAGGTATATGGGCAGGTTTTACTTTTTTAGTTTTGATGTTGCTAACGCTGAGAATTATCAGTTATTATTTACCAATTCCAATAAATTTTAGGCAGCTCGAAATATTTGACCCTTCTATTTATGGCTCAAACATGGTGTTACGGTCATTAGGTGATCTTTTAATTAACTCTATTTTATTTGCATGGATTGTATTGTTTGTAAGACATCACTGGCGGGATGAAGATTTTAAGTTGGTGATTAAGCCTGGTAGAAATAATTACAAGGTTCAAAAATTACTAATTGTAATCGGAATTTCAGGATTTATGGTAATTTTTACACTCCTTGGTGGGCATACTATACGCAGTCTTGTTACAGATTCTCAAATTTCGTTTGACGTAATTAATTTTTTTACGCTAAACATTTATACAGTGGTTGGCTTTATAGTACTATGCTGTATTGCCATCGGTTATTATTTTTTAATTCAATTATTATTACACCTTGTAAAATGCTGTATTGATGAACAGCATTATGTAATATATATAGCTATAGCTGTTGCAGGCCTGCTTACTCTAACCTTCCGGATAAACAGCCCATACATATCATTTAACCTTGCACTTATTACCTGGGTTTTATTGTTTGTGTTTTTAATGAACCACAATTATTTATCCTTGCTTGCTTCAAAAATCGTTTCATCGCATTTTATTTTTTGGGTATTCTTTTTTTGTATTTCTATTACTGCAATTATTGTATCACAAAACACTGTAAAGGAACTTAATGAGCGCAAGCATTTTGCTGAGAATTTAGCTAATAAAGCAGATCCAGCAGGTGAGAGGATGATGAATATTATGCTGACGGATTTCAGAGATGATTTTTTAGCTCAGCTTTTTACAAGGTTTAAAGATGCAGATGATGCAAGATTTTTAAAAGATAGCCTTATCAATGAAAATTTTTCAGGCTACCTTAATAAGTACGAGACCAAGGTATACACTTTTGATGCAGAGCAAAATCCTTTATTTAACGAGGATTCATCTACCTATAATACTTTAAGTGCAGTTTTAGAAACGCAGGCCAAGCCTACAGCTTATGCTAATTTATATTATTATGATGTTTCATATGACCGGTTCAATTATATAAGTAAAAAGCAGATAGTTGACACTGCTGGCAAGCTTCAAGGCTTTGCTTTCATTATTTCGAGGCCTAAAAAATATAAAAGTGAAGCGCTGTATCCTGAATTATTCTCTAAAGGAACCGCAAATTCATTAGAGGGTTCTTCAAACTATTCTTTTGCAGTATATAATAAAAATCATTTAAGTAACAGTTATAACAATTATCCTTTTCCAACGGTGATTTCAAATGCTGGGATGAGCAATAATGAGTTTATAACCAGAAACAATAATGGCAATGATGAGCTTTGGTATAATGCGGGAGACGAAAAAATAATTGTTATAGCAAAAAGAGATAGTTTTTTTATGGAATCCATAACCCTCTTTGCGTACCTGTTCTTTTCATTTTTATTGATCACCGGGCTGCTTAATTTGGTTAATGTTTTAATAAGAGGAAGATTCAACCTTAAGAAAACAAAATCGTTTCTGCCATTTACAATTCGCAATCAGGTTCACGGTACTATTATTCTTATAAGTGTTTTTTCTTTTATAGTAATTGGTGTTGCTACAATTTTATTTTTTATAGATCGATATCACAGTAATAATCGTGAAAAACTGAGCCGGACTATTCATATAATGGAAAATGAAGTTCGAAATTCTCTTGACACCTTTTCTTTCTACAATGAAAAAATTAAGGCATACGATTTTTTACCAAGTGAAAAACTTGAGTTTGCAATAAACAAACTGTCTGAAATACATGCAGTTGACGTTAACCTGTATGACGTTAGTGGGAATCTAAAGGTATCATCATTGCCTCTGCCTTACAATACAGGCATGATAAGCACAAAGATGGACCCCGTTGCTTATTATCATCTTAGTGCTTTAAAGGATGTACAATTCTTTCAAGAGCAAAACATAGATAAATTAAGATACCTGAGCAATTATGTTCCGGTAAGGGATGAAGGCGGTAAAGAATATGCGTATTTGAATATTCCATATTTTGAATCGCAAGACAGGCTAAAGGAGGAGATTTCTAATTTTTTAGTCACAATAATTAATCTTAATGCATTCATTTTTTTAATAGCAGGTATAATTGCTTTGTTTATCACGAATAGAATAACCCGATCATTTTTTATTATTACCAATAAAATGAAAGCCATAAATATTGGCAAAATTAATGAGGAAATAACCTGGAACCGTAGAGATGAGATTGGTGGATTGGTTGATGAATACAATAAGATGGTAAAAAAATTAGAGGCAAGTGCCTCTATGCTTGCCAAGAGTGAAAGAGAGGGGGCATGGCAGGAAATGGCAAGGCAGGTTGCACATGAAATAAAAAACCCTTTAACCCCAATGAAACTGAATCTCCAATATCTACAAATGGCTATTGATAGTGACTCCCCAAACGTAAAAGATATTTCAGTATATGTAGCTAAAATATTGGTAGAACAAATAGATCACTTATCGCAAATTGCTACTGATTTTGCTCAATTTGCTAATATTGAAAGAACACACAATCAGGTTTTTAATTTATGCGATTCCATAAATCAGGTTTCGTCACTATATTCTGTTAATGATAATTTACAGCTTGCGGTTACACTTCATAAAGAAAAAATTATGATTACAGCAGATACAACACAAATCAACAGGCTACTTACAAATCTTATACAGAACGCAATTCAGTCTGTTCCTGAAAATAGAATTGCCATGATTGAAATAGCAACAAGAGATCGCAATGGGAAAGTGATATTATCCGTAAAAGATAATGGTACAGGCATATCACACGAAATGGTTGACAAAATCTTTACTCCAAATTTTACAACCAAAACTTCCGGTACAGGCCTGGGGCTTGCAATGTGTAAAGGAATAGTTGAAAAAATAAATGGAAAAATATGGTTTGAAACTAAGGAAAACGAATACACTATTTTTTTTGTGGAGCTACCCGTATTTGAATCATAGTCTTAAAACAATTAGCGATAAATGTATTTAGTTAAGTACTATTTTACTAGATTTTCGAAGATTAATACTATAACTCATTTAACTCATCCTTTCCACCTTACAAAAGCTTCCATTGCTGCATATTGTGTAAGACCAAGTTGCCCATAAAGCCTGGCTGTATTTGCATTTCTTTCCTCAGCTCGTTGCCAAAATTCCCTATTGTCATCACCCTGGAAAGGAACACTATCTTTTTGTGATTGATGAATGAATATTCCATATCTTTTTTTTCTTGCCTGGTCCGGGCTCATGGGTATCGCCATTTCAATTTCCGTTATATCCCATTCTTGCCAGGCGCCTTTGTAAAGCCATATCCAACAATCGTTAATCCATTTATCACCTTCCGCCTTTATCCTTTTTATTGCTTCAAAAATAATATCAAGACAAACTTTGTGTGTGCCATGGGGATCTGCCAGGTCTCCTGCGCAAAAAACCTGGTGAGGTTTTATCTTACGCAAAAGTTCTACAGTAAGTTGGATATCCTCTTCTTCCATAGGATTTTTTTCAATAGTACCAGTTTCATAAAAAGGAAGATTCATAAAATGTATCTGCTCTTCTTTTAAACCAACGTATTTGCATGTGGCTCTTGCTTCACAACGGCGGATTAAACCTTTTATAGTTCTAATTTCTTCACTGTCTTTCTCACTTGATCTTTTAGAATTCAAAAATGCTGTAGCATCATTCAGTATTTTTTTACTTTTGGTATCATCTATACCAAAGATATTTTCGAAGCCTACCGCAAAATCAATGAATCTTGTCACAAATTCATCAGTAACAGCAATGTTGCCACTAGTTTGATAACCAACATGTACTTCATGGCCCTGGTCGTGCAAACGCATAAAAGTGCCCCCCATGCTTATTATATCATCATCAGGGTGCGGAGAAAATAGCAACACTTTTTTTGGAAAAGGTTGTTTTCTTTCAGGGTGCCGTGTTTTTCCTGTATCTGGTTTGCCTCCCGGCCATCCTGTTATGGTATCCCGAAGCATGTAATACACTTCTAGATTAATTTCATATGCATCTCCTCTATCTGTCAACAGGTCACTTAAACCATGATCATTATAATCATTAGTAGTAAGGCTTAGAACAGGCTTGCCTACTTTTAAGGCAAGGCCGACAACTGCACTGCGAACTATTTTTGGTGTCCATTCGCATTCACCGGTTAGCCAAGGAGATTTGAATCTTGTTAGTTCACATGATGCTGCTTCATCAATAACGTATGTACAATTATCATGACTTTGTAAAAGTGAGGCAGGTACCTCCTCTGTAGCATCATCTTCAACTGCTTTTTTTATTACGGGAGCTTTATTTTGCCCCCATGCCATTAAAATAATTTCTTTTGATTTAATAATAGTGCTGATGCCCATTGTTATAGCCATACGAGGCACCTGAGATATATTGCCAAATTCGTGTGAGTTAGCCACACGGGTTGAATTATCCAAAGTTGTCAACCTTGTTTTTGAATAGATGGCAGAACCCGGCTCATTAAAACCTATGTGACCATT
Source organism: Chitinophagaceae bacterium (assembly GCA_037721545.1). Lineage (GTDB taxonomy): Bacteria > Bacteroidota > Bacteroidia > Chitinophagales > Chitinophagaceae > Ginsengibacter. Next base: position 381 of record JBBJOK010000176.1, on the reverse strand, counting down.
AACGCCAATGCCCAAAATTTGCAGATCTATACCACCTGCATCTTCAATTTTCTTTTCATAATCAAAACAATGCTCTTTAACCTTTTCTTTGGGGAGGGTTCCATCAGGCAAAAAGTAATTATTAGGATCAATATCAGTTTGCTCAAACAAATATTTTCTCATAAAATAATGGTAGCTCTGTAAGGCATTAGCTTCCATTGGATAATACTGATCAAGATTAAATGTGATAACATTCTTAAAACTCAGGCCTTCCTGCTTATGCATTCGTACCAATTCTGCATATAAAGTTTTAGGCGACGAACCTGTTGACAATCCAATTACGCATTTCTCGTTTTTTGCTTCTTTCTCTTTAATAAGATCAGCAATTACATTAGCCACATA
>JBBJOK010000175.1:0-6522 GCA_037721545.1 Chitinophagaceae bacterium | reverse complement strand
TTTTTGATTTCAATAAGCTTTTGGAGTAGCTTTGAAAGCCATCACCATAAATTGTCATTTGAACTATTTTAATTTCAGCCCTATGAAGAAATATATTTTTATTTGCTCTTTTATATTTGGACTCTTTAGTAAACTATCAGCGCAGGATATTAAGAATAATCCCACTTCTAACCATGGAAATAAATTTGAACAGTTGGGAACAATTTTACCTACACCCAATGAATATCGTACAGCCAGCGGCGCACCTGGTCCAAAATATTGGCAACAAAGATGTGATTATGATATTGTAGCCGAACTTGATGAACCTAATTTACGGTTGAATGGAAAAGAAACAGTTACTTATTATAACAACTCGCCTGATAATCTAACTTACTTATGGATTCAGTTAGATGAGAACCAACACAGCACACTCAACAATGCTGGCTATCAAACCAGCAGCAAAATGCAAAACGTTATGTCTGACGCTGAATTACAGGCTTTGGACACAAAGAAAGACAGGGAGTATGGGATTGTTATTTTAAAAGTTGTAGATGTTGCCGGAAAAAATTTAAAATATACCATCAATAAAACTATGATGCGTATTGAGTTGCCCCAAACTTTAAAATCGGGGCAAAAATTTATTTTTAAAATTGATTGGTATTATAATATTATAGATCGTATTAAATATGGTGGCGCACGTGGGGGTTATGAATTATTTCCTGAAGATGGTAATCATATTTTTACAATGGCTCAATGGTACCCAAGATTGTGTGTTTACAGCGATTATCAGGGATGGCAAAACCAGCAATTTGCAGGATCAGGGGAATTTACCTTGACCTTTGGAAATTTTAAAGTGCAAATGACAGTGCCTTCCGACCATGTAGTTGGAGCAACCGGTGAATGTCAGAATTATTCTCAAGTGCTTACTCCCACTCAACTTTCCAGATGGCAAAAAGCACAAACGGTAAAAGAACCGCTGGAAATTGTATCCCTTAAAGAAGCCACGGCAAGCGAAACAAACAAATCATCCCAAAAGAAAACCTGGATATTTAAAGCGGATATGGTCCGTGATTTTGCCTGGGGCTCATCCCGAAAATTTGTTTGGGATGCAATGCCAACTTATGTGGAAGGAAAAAAAATTATGTGCATGAGTTTTTACGGTAAAGAAGCTTATCCTCTTTACAATAAGTATTCTACAAAGGCAGTAGCCCACACCGTTAAATCTTATTCCAAATTTACTTTTCCTTATCCTTACCCGGTTGCGCAAAGTGTAGAAGCAGCAAACGGTATGGAGTATCCTATGATCTGTTTTAATTATGGCAGAGCAGAAAAAGACGGAACTTATACAGAGGCAACAAAATATGGGATGATTGGTGTGATAATACATGAGGTTGGTCATAATTTTTTTCCTATGATTGTTAATAGTGATGAACGCCAATGGACATGGATGGATGAAGGATTAAATACTTTTTGTCAATACCTTACTGAAGAGCTATGGGATAATCAATATCCTGTTGGAAGAGGGCCTGCTTATAAAATTGTTGACTATATGAAGATGCCCAAAGATCAGCTGGAGCCTGTTATGACCAATAGTGAAAATATTATTCAATTCGGCCCAAATGCATATAGTAAGCCTGCAACAGGATTAAATATTTTACGGGAAACCATAATGGGCCGTACATTATTTGATTATGCATTTAAAGAGTATGCAAAACGATGGGCATTTAAACATCCCACGCCGGCAGATTTTTTTAAAACGATGGAAGATGCCAGCGCCGAAGATCTTGACTGGTTTTGGAGAGGGTGGTTTTATGGAATAGAGCCGTGCGATATTTCATTAGATTCTGTAAAATGGTTTAAACCGGATATGGTAAATAATGCAAAACCGGTCGAAAGAAAAACCAGTATACGGGTTGCAAAGCCGCTCTACAACAATACATTCGATGATATATCTAAAATAAGAAACCGGCAGGATAAAAGCATTGTGTTTGCCGTGGATGCTGATACATCATTAAGGGATTTTTATTATAATTATGCAAGAGGCCTGGCAACTGTGGATACATTGCCAATAGAAATTACAGAAGTTCTATATGCAGATACTATTGATAATACAACGAAAGCTGCGGCTGCAAATAAAAACTTTTATGAACTGCATTTTACAAATAAAGGTGGGCTCGTTATGCCTTTAATAATTGAATGGACTTTTAAAGATGGCAGCAAAGAAATTAATCGTATCCCTGCTCAGATTTGGCGTAAAAATGAAAATAAAGTAACCAAGGTATTCTTAAAAGATAAAGAAGTAACCGGTATCAGGTTAGACCCAATGCGGGAAACAGCGGATATAGATGAAAACAATAATATTTGGCCTGCAATAGATTTGCCAAATAAATTTCAATTATATAAATCCCGTCAAAATAACCGTGGACAAAGCAGTGGTGTTAATCCCATGCAAAAGCAAACCAAATAATTTACGTTGATCATAATGAAACAACATTTGCTTACAATTTCATTTTTTTTAATTTTTCATTCGTTTGTAAACGCAGCAAAAGTTGATACTGTAGTTATTTTTAGCAGTAGCATGCAAAAACAAATAAAGTGTGTGGTAATAAAACCAGCTTTACATGGAAAAAATAAAATACGATTCCCTACTGTCTATTTATTACATGGGTATGCCGGCTGGTATGCTAACTGGATATTAAGGGTTCCTGAATTAAAAGATTATGCTGATGCATATGGGTTGATAATTGTATGTCCTGATGGAGATGCAAGTTGGTATTTTGATAGTCCTGTAAATGCAAATATTAAGTATGAAACATTTATTTCAAAAGAAGTGCCGCGTTATATTGACTCCGCTTACAGAACTATTACAGATAGAGACCACCGGGCAATAACAGGATTAAGCATGGGAGGGCATGGCGCCCTGTTTATTGCCTGGAAACATGCAAATACTTTTGCTGCAGCCGGCAGTATGAGTGGGGGCGTTGATCTGTCAGTATCAAAAAATAAGTATGGTATAAGTAAAGTTTTGGGAGATACACTTCAATATTCAGATATTTGGAGAAATTCATCTGTATTAACGCTTGTGGAAACTAAGCCTTCAGATTCATTAGCACTCATAATAGATGATGGTATAAGTGATATTTTTATTGAGGGTAATAGAAAACTTCATCAAAAGCTACTTACCTTAAAAATCCCTCATGAATATATTGAAAGACCCGGCGGACACAACTGGGAATACTGGAAATATGCCATTCATTTTCAATTATTGTTTTTCAGAAAATTTTTTGATACACATCAGGTAACGAAAAATTAATAGCCTGTTTGGCCATCCCTGGTTTTTACTTTCTTTTTGCCACTGTGCTTTTTTTCGTATGCCATAACTTCTTTCGGTTTAACCTTTTTTGTTTTTGTATCATTAGTAACAACATTGGTATCTATTTCTTTTGGTAAAAAACCACGATCAAAGGTTTCACTTTTTATTATCCTCCCGGTAGCAGGGTCATAAAATTTCCATGTGCCGTGTTTAACACTGTATTGTTCTGCTTTTACAATTTTATAATTAATTATTTCGTTACTGCCTGTGCCATAAATTGGTATTGTGTCATACGGTGCGTCAGGATTATAAGCCCGCCAACCTTCTTCTCTAACCAGATCCCTCATCTTGGTAAAATATTGTTGAAGGCCATCTTTACCACCAAATCGATAATTCTCCATTGCAATTAAATCTCCCGTTAGGGTGTAACGTCTCCATACACCTTCTTTTTTACCATTCTTAAAAATACCTTCATCTTCATAACCTGGCTCCCCTCTTAATTCACCTACTTTCACAATCCACTTGCCTTGTTTTAAATCCTTTTTATCAATAGCATTTATCGTATCCCGATTCACTGATAAATCAAACGATTTGTATTGCGCTAAGGATTTATCAAAAATCCCGTTCATCAATAAAACAATGAAGGTTAATTTTAGTATTTTTATCTGCATGTTTTTCATAATATAAATTAAGATGATGTACTATATCAAATTTACAATTATTGCAAGGTTTTTATTATTCTCCAGCCTAACCTTTGTAACAACTTTAACCTTTTTATTTTCCTCAGCACAAATGAGTGCAAGCCTTGCTGATGAAAGATTAAGCGGACTCAAAAAAAGAAAACTCTTAAATGAAAAATCTGTTTTAAATGATATTAAATTTCGCAACATTGGCCCGAGTATTATGAGTGGACGGGTTGTAGATATTGATGTGAATCCCGCCGAACCCACAGAATTTTATGTTGCTTATGCAACCGGTGGTTTATGGCATACTATCAATAATGGTCAAAGCCTTGTGCCTATTTTTGATAATGAAGATGCAATGGGCATTGGTGATATTGCTGTTAATTGGCAAACAAAAGAAATATGGGTAGGTACGGGGGAAGCAAATAGCAGCCGCTCTTCTTATTCAGGTCTGGGGGTTTATAAAAGTAATAATAATGGAAAGAGCTGGCAACATTTGGGTTTAATGGAAAGTCATCATATCGGTAAAATAATGTTACATCCTTCTGATAAAAATATTGCATGGGTAGCCGCACTCGGCCATCTGTATTCTGCCAATAAAGACAGAGGAGTTTACAAAACAACCGATGGGGGAAAAACCTGGAAACATACTTTATATGTTAATGAAAATTCTGGGGCAGTTGATATGGATATGAATGCTAAAAATCCAGATGAAATTTATGCTACCATCTGGCATAGGGAAAGAAGAGCATGGAATTTTGTAGAAGGAGGCCCTACATCAGGAATTCATAAAAGTACTGATGGAGGTAATACATGGAAGCGTATTACGGGAAATGGAAGTGGTTTTCCTTCTGATAAAAATACCGGGCGAATTGGCGTAGCTGTTTATGCTGCTAACCCCCAAATTATTTATGCAACGGTAGATAACCAGAACCTTCGCCCTGATACTGCTAAAAAAGACAACAAAAATTATTCACTTAAAGATTTTAAAAATATATCTAAAGAAGAATTTCTGAAACTTGACAATAAAAAATTAGATACATTTTTAATGAAGAACTCTTTTGAAGAAAGATACCGCGACTCTTCAGTAAAAGATTTAGTGAGGTCTGGCAAAATAAAGCCTACCGCTATTTATGATTATCTCTATGATCCTAATGAAACCGAAACCCCGGTTATTGGTTGTGAAATTTACCGGAGTGATAATGCAGGCCTTACATGGAAAAAAACGAATGTAAAAGGGCTGGAGATTTATAATACGTTCGGATATTATTTTGGTAAGCTCACCATTTCCCCAACCAATGAAAATAAAATTGTTGTCAGCGGTATTAATTTAATACTTAGCGAAGATGGAGGTAAAACTTTTAAATCTGTTGACAAACAAGCAACAACACATGCCGATTGGCATGGAGTATGGATGAATCCGGCTCGTGATAGTAACTGGATTGCAGGTAATGATGGTGGGTGTAACATAACTTACGATAATGGCAAGCATTGGTATAAAGTGAACACTCCATCCGTTGCACAGTTTTATGCAATTGAAGTTGATAATGCAAAACCTTACAATGTTTATGGAGGTATGCAGGATAATGGAACATGGTTTGGCCCATCCACTACAAGAGATTCTGACCAATGGAATTATGAAGCTTCTTATCCGTGGAAGTTTATAGGTGGAGGTGATGGTATGCAAGTTCAGGTAGATACAAGAGATAATAAAACAGTTTATAGTGGTTCACAATTTGGATTTTATAGCAGGAAGAATACAGATTCAATAAGACAGGCTAAATCTATATATCCCCGAAATGATTTAGGCGAGCAACAACTGAGATATAATTGGCAAACACCGATAATATTAAGCAGGCATAACCAGGATATTTTATACAAAGGTACCAACCGGTTTTACCGTAGCCTTAACAAAGGAGATAAAATTGTTGCATTGAGTGGTGAATTAACAACCGGAAAAAAAGACGGAGATGTGCCTTATGGTACAGTAACAACAATAAGCGAATCACCCTTAAAATTTGGATTGCTTTACGTTGGTACGGATGATGGAAATATTCAAATTAGTAAGGATGGAGGATATACCTGGACACTAATAAATAAAAATTTGCCGAAAGGATTATATGTAAGCAGGGTAGTGGCTTCGCAATTTTCAGAGGGAAGAGTGTATACAGTATTAAATGCTTATCGCAATGATAATTTTACACCTTATTTATTTGTAAGTGAAGATTATGGAAACACATGGCAATCTTTAGGAAGTGATTTGCCTGCGGAACCACTAAATGTTGTAAGAGAAGATATCAAAAATCAGGATATACTTTATGTAGGCAGCGATAACGGTTTATACGCATCACTCAATAGGGGCAAAAGCTTTATGACTATGGGTAATCTTCCAAGAGTACCGGTTCACGACATTGTTATTCAAAAAACTGCAAATGAAATTGTTATCGGCACGCATGGCAGGGGTATTTACATTGCCTCACTGGATAGTGTTCATAAAATTTACAATTCACCTGTTAATAAAAAAAATTTAAAAGATAATTCAACTGC
>JBBJOK010000174.1:2596-6536 GCA_037721545.1 Chitinophagaceae bacterium | reverse complement strand
TTTGGTTTTACAAGTTTTATAATTTCCATAGCCTCCTTTGTAAGTTCTTCAATTTTCTTATAATTTTTTTGCTCGAGCAATTGTTTACTTATCAGCTTACTTCCCATACCTACTGCACAAACCCCGGCTTTAAACCAGCCTGCAATATTTTCTTTATCAAGATCTACGCCCCCGGTTGGCATAAATAATAAATTGGGAAATATTTCTTTTACAGCACTCAAAAAAGCTGGCTCTAAAACATTGCCCGGGAACAACTTTATAAGATTTGCGCCAAGGGTGTCCGCCCGGATAATTTCCGTAGGCGTCATACAGCCCGGTACCCAAAGCATATTATTTTTATCCGCAACTTCTGCAACACTTTCCACAAGACCAGGAGAAATTATATAATCTGCCCCGGCATCAATAAAGGTTTGAGCCATTGCACCATTCTTAATTGTTCCAATGCCTAAGTACATTCCCTTCAATTCTGAATCACAGACTTCTTTCATCTTTTTAAAATTATGTAATGCTGCTTCACCTCGGTTTGTATATTCAACTGCCCTTATACCTGCATTGTACAATGCTTTTAAAACTTGTATGGTTACTTCAGGGTCTTTAGTAAAATACAAGGGTAATATTCCCTGGTCTGGTATTAATTTTAGTAGTTCTGCCTTCTTGTCCATATTTTTATTTATTAAACAATGATATTGAAATTAAACAAAAATGCAATAATTAATTACGCAATCGTTACCGCATATTTTCCAATAGTTATCCTATTTATTCTTGTTGATTAAACAAATATGAAAGATATTTGACCGAATTGCATACCGTAAAAATAATCACTTACAAATTAAAAAAAATAAAACTAGCATGGCAAAAAAAGTTGTTACCCTCGGTGAAATAATGCTTCGGCTATCTACTCCTGATTTTAAGAGATTTGTGCAGTCTGATAGTTTTGATGTTACCTATGGCGGCGGCGAAGCCAATGTAGCAGCGGCGCTTTGCAATTATGGATTACAGGGATCATTTGTTTCAAAAGTTCCCGACAATGCTATCGGGCAGGCTGCAATAAATCATTTACGTAGGTACGGAGTAGATACACAGTTCATTGCCAAGGGCGGAAAAAGATTAGGTATTTATTTTTTAGAAACCGGAGCATCCATGAGAGCTTCGCAGGTTATATACGACCGTGCCGATGCTGCTATTTCTGAAATGGAGATTGCTGAATTTGATTTTGATAAAATTCTTGCTGGTGCAGATTGGTTTCATACAACGGGCATTACGCCTGCGCTTAGCGATAAATCTGCAGCACTAACAGAAGCTGCTTTAAAAGCTGCAAAAGCAAAAGGCATTACTACAAGCATAGACCTTAATTATAGAAAAAAATTATGGAGCAAAGAAAAAGCAAGAGAAGTGATGACTAAGCTTTGTGAAAATGTTGATGTGTGCATTGGCAATGAAGAAGATGCGGATACAACGTTGGGTTTTAAAAGTGCAGGAACAGATATTACAAAAGGAGAATTAAATCTTGAAGGGTACAAAGATGTTTTTAAACAGATGAAAGATAAGTTTGGCTTTAAATATATTGCTTCTACGTTGAGAGAAAGTCACAGTGCTTCTGATAATGGCTGGAGTGCATTGGTGTATGATGGCAATGAATTTTATCATACAAAACAATATGATGTGCGTATTGTAGACCGGGTAGGCAGTGGCGATTCCTTTGCAAGTGGGTTTATTTACGGGCTTGTTTCCGGTATGCCAATGAAAGATGCTGCTGAGTTTGGTGTTGCGGCGTCTGCAATAAAACATACTATCCCAGGCGACTTGAATCATGCTACTTTAAATGATGTAAAAGAATTGATGAAAGGTGATGCCAGCGGAAGGGTGCAAAGGTGAAACCCTCTGTCTCCCTAAAGGGAGAACTTAGATTTGAAATTTATTAAATCCTTTAAAGCTCTTTATTGAAGATAGATATTTGAAGATGATGTGGAAAAACTATCGTTTGGATTTGTACTGAAGAACCGTCCCTCTCTATTGGGAGAGGGACAAGAGGGTGAGGCTTTTTAATTCCGTAAATTTTTATATCATTTCGTAATCGCTTGAATGGAAAAACAATTAACTACATTTTTTAAAAGTTTAATACTATTTATTCATGATCATCGATACTTTATCTAACTCAGAAAAATACAATTGCATTCATCCATTGTTTGCAAAAGCATTTGAATATATCAAATCACAAGATCTTGCAACAATTGAAGATGGCAAATTTGAAATTGATGGGGATAATTTAAGAGCAATGGTTTCCAATAAAAAAGGAATGACTGCGGACGAATCGATTTCGAAATTTGAATGCCATGATAAGCATATCGATATACAACTTTGCATAAAAGGAAAAGAGCAATTTGGCTGGAAACCCAGAAGCAATTGTGCTAAGCAAAAGGGTGAATACAATCCCGAAAAAGATGTTGTATTTTATAGCGATGCACCTGATATGTATTTTCACCTAACAGATAACCAGTTTGCCATCTTCTTTCCTGAAGATGTTCATGCACCAATGATAGGAGAGGGCGGGATAAAGAAATTGGTAGTAAAGATTAAACTCTAATTACAAAAAGATATTTACGGTCTAAAGATCAACTCAAGTGATTCAGAATCCAAAATACTTCTTCGCATTGTTATAGCAAATATCCTCGATAACTTTTCCTGTCCATTTAATATCATGAGGTAGCTCTCCATTTTCAATTTCCTCCCCAAACAAATTGCATAATATCCTTCTGAAATATTCATGACGTGGAAATGAAAGAAAACTTCTGGAGTCAGTAAGCATGCCTACAAACCTACTTAGCAATCCGATATTAGATAATGTATTTATTTGTTTTGTCATCCCGTCTTTCTGGTCTAAAAACCACCAGGCAGAGCCCCATTGTATTTTTCCAGTTACAGTCCCATCATTAAAATTACCTGTCATTGCAGCGAACAATTCATTGTCTGCCGGATTGAGGTTATACAAAATTGTTTTTGTTAATTGATTGGTTAAATCAAGCCTGTTAAAAAATTTTGACATTGATGCTCCCTGTTGAAAATCACCAATTGAATCCCAACCTGTATCTGCACCAAGGGTATCAAGCATACGGGAATTATTGTTTCTTAAAGGCCCCAGATGATATTGCTGCACCCATCCTTTTTCCCAATCCCATATGGCAAAAGTGTACAGCATGGCAGATTTAAATTTTCCTCTTTCTTCTAACGTAAGCATCCTTCCCTTACGTATTTTATTAAATATGGCATCTACCTCTGCATCTGTATACTCTTCTGGATATAGATGCTCCAGCCCATGATCAGAAACGGTACATCCCATTGCTGCAAAAAAATCATGACGCTGTTTCATAGCGTCTAAAAATGATTGCAGCGAATCAATATTTATATTACTGACAGCCTGCAGGCCTTCAACATAGTTATTAAAAACAGCAACATCATCAACATTCATTGCTTTATCGGGACGAAAGGCAGGCAATATTTTTATTTCAAAATCGTCATCCTTTATTTTTTTATGATGTTGTAATGAATCTATAGGGTCATCTGTTGTACAAACAACTTTTACATTCATTTTGCGAAGCAGTTTACGAACGGAATAATCTTTTGTTTGCAATTTACTGCTGCAATCTGCGTAAATTTTTTTTGCGTTATCGGCATTTAAAACCTCATCGATATCAAAATAACGTTGTAGCTCTAAGTGAGTCCAATGATACAGGGGATTTCTTACTGTATAAGGAACAGTTTCGGCCCATTTCTCAAATTTTTCATAATCGCTTTTATTACCCGTTATATAACTTTCATCAACACCATTGGCACGCATTCCTCTCCATTTATAATGATCGCCATAGAGCCAGGCCTGGGTAATATTCTCAAAATTTATATCATTGGCAATTTGTTCAGGAGAAAGATGACAATGATAATCTAT
>JBBJOK010000174.1:0-2496 GCA_037721545.1 Chitinophagaceae bacterium | reverse complement strand
AGTTTTGACATAACAACCCCACCCAGGCCACCAGCCATGCCTCCAATACCAACCACAGATCCTATCGCTTTTTTAGGAAACATATCTGAAACTGTAGTAAAAATATTTGCTGACCATGCCTGGTGTGCCGCAGCACCAATTCCAATAACTATTACCGGCAACCAGTAACTCAATTCACCCAGCGGCTGGGCAGCTAATATTACAAGGGGAAATAATGCTATTACAAACATAGCACGTAACCGGCCATCATACGCTTTATATCCTTTTTTAATAAAATACATGGGGAAATAACCTCCTCCGATACTACCCACCATTGACATAGTGTATAATAAAGCCAAGGGCAACATCACCGCCTTATCTACAATGCCAAATTGTACTTTTAAATAAGCAGGCAGCCAGAACAAAAAGAACCACCACACACCATCAGTAAAAAATTTTCCACATACAAAAGCCCACGTCTGCCTGTAACCAAAGAGTTTTGGCCACGACACTTTTTCCTTTGTTTCTTCAGTGACCGGGGATGTATCCTCTTCGCTGTTAATATAGGCTAACTCAGTAGCAGAAAGTCTTTTTTGCTTTTCCGGTTTTTGATAAACTACTAACCAGAATATTAACCATATAAAACCGATAAGGCCCATCACAATAAAAGCTGCTTCCCATCCCCAGTTTATCCTTATCCAGGGCACTGTAAGTGGTGCCAGTATAGCTCCTACATTGGTACCTGAATTAAAAATACCCGTTGCAAAGGATCTCTCCTTTTTAGGAAAGTATTCCGCTGTGGCTTTTATGGCTGCCGGAAAATTACCAGCTTCGCCAAATGCTAAAAGCGCACGGGAAAACATAAAACCCAAAACAGAAACAGAAAAGCCGGCAATACCTGCCCAACCCAGTGCAGTGGAAATACCCTGACCAATTGGTATAGCCCATGCATGTATTATTGCGGCAAGAGACCAGATAACAATTGCCCATGCATATCCTTTTTTGGTACCTAATTTATCAATTATTCTACCGGCAAATAACATAGAAAATGCATATACGAATTGAAATACTGCTGTGATATTTGCATAGTCCGTATTGCTCCAGTTAAACATTGCTGGGTCTGAGAGGTATGGCTGTAAAAGACTCAACACCTGTCTATCAAGATAGTTTACAGTTGTGGCAAAAAACAATAAAGCACAAATCGTCCATCTGTATTTCCCTACTTTTTCCATTTTGATAATTTTGTTTTAAAACTAAGGTTAAGCTGTGATATTCATACTTCTTGCAATACCCATTTCAAGCCCACGCAATTCTGCAAGTCCTCTCATTCGGCCGATACATGAATAACCGGGATTGGTTTTTTTATTTAGATCATCCATCATTTGATGGCCATGATCAGGACGAAAAGGAATTGATGATTCTACTTTTTGTTGTATTTGCAAAATCTCTTTCATCACAGCATACATATCAGTGTCTCCATCTAAATGATCCGCCTCATAAAAATTTCCATGTTCATCACGTTTGGTATTTCTTAAATGAACAAAATGCATTCGGGTGTCAATGCTCTTAGCAATAGCAGGCAGATCATTATGTTTTCCGGCTCCAAGAGAGCCACTACAAAAACAGATACCATTACTTTTATTTGGAACTGATGAAAGAATAAAATAAATATCATCTGCATTACTTACAATTCTTGGCAAACCTAAAATATCAAATGGGGGATCATCAGGATGAATAGCTAATTTAATATCAACTTCATCTGCCACTGGTGATATCTCCTGTAAAAAATATTTTAAATGTTCACGTAATTTTGCATGATTAATCTCGTTGTAAGTATCAAGTTTCTCCTGCATCTGCTCTATTGTCTGTTTTCTTTCGCCGGGGATGCCAAACATGATTATCTCCTTTAATTTTTCTAATTCTTCATTTGTATAAGTTTTGAAACGCTTTTCAGCTTCAGCAATAATTTTTTTATTATAGCTTGCTTCAGCATTTTTTCTTTTAAGAATATAAATATCAAAAACTGCTAAATCAAACCAATTAAAGTAAAGGGCTTTTGACGCATCCGGCATTAGGTAATTAAGATCTGTCCGAGTCCAATCATTGACCGGCATAAAATTATAAGTCACAATTTTAATATCACATTGCGACAGGTTGCGGAGTGTTTGTTTATACAGGTCAATATAATTCTGATAATTACCGGTCTGTGTTTTTATCGATTCATGAACAGTTACGCTTTCTACAACATCCCAGGTAAGTCCTGCATCTTCAATAATTTTTTTTCGTTTTTTAATTTCTTCAATTGGCCAAACCTCGCCGTGAGGAATATGATGTAAGGCAGTTACTATGCCTGAGGCACCTGTTTGCAAAACATCCTGTAAACTCACAGGATCATCAGGGCCGAACCAGCGCCAGGTTTGTTTTAGTTGCATAAATCCTTGTGTAAACTGAATTTTTGTGATTAAGATAAATTATTTTGGTAGTTTAAAGATAGAGTTATCAGGTGATACTTAATTA
>JBBJOK010000173.1:4269-6542 GCA_037721545.1 Chitinophagaceae bacterium | reverse complement strand
TCTATCTTAATTTCCTTTTCTACTTTACTATCAAAAATGGTTTCTAATTCCTGTGTTGACATATTACAAATTTACAAAATCCGACTTGCACTTTTAAATCTCAGACAGTTATTTAACATCAAAATCAACCATTATTTTTTCACTTCGTGGATGTGACTGACAAGTAAGGATAAAACCTGCCTCAACCTCATCGGGCTCCAGTCCATAATTAACTTCCATTTCGACTTGGCCTTTTACAAGTTTTGCTTTGCAGGTAGTGCAAACGCCTCCCTTACAAGCATAGGGAAGATCAGCGCCTTGCGCTAAGGCTGCATCAAGAATGTTATTGCTATCATAATCCAAATCAAAATCAAAGCTTCTTCCATCAAGTGTAACCGTAATTTTGCTTGTTTGTTTATTTAATTCGTTTGTAGCTTGCGGCCTGTAGCTTGAAGTTTTTCTTAATGGAGTTGTAAAAAGTTCAAAATGAATTTTGCGTTTATCAATTCCTTTTTGTTCTAAAAAATCCCTTACACCAAATATCATTTCTTCCGGGCCGCAGATAAAGAATTCATCAGCTGCATTAAAATCAATAAGCCTGGTAAACTGAAAACATTTTTCTGCATTTATTCTTCCATAATTTATTTCAGCCTCCATCCTTTCTCTGCTTAAAACATGGTATAACCTGAAACGCTCCATATACTTATCTTTTAAAGCTTCTAATTCTTCTTTAAAAATTATAGAAGTGTGATTTTTATTGCCAAATACCAATGTGAAAGTGCTGTTAGCCTCTGTGAGCAAGGTTGTTTTAATAATAGATATAAGTGGGGTTATACCACTGCCGGCGGCAAGGGCAACGTAGTTTTTTTTGTTTGATGAATGTAACTGAGTATGAAAATTACCTGAAGGAGGCATTACATCAATTACATCTCCTACTTTTAAAATTGTATTGGCAAAAGTTGATAATAATCCGCCCTGTACCTTTTTAACAGCAACTCTTAATTCATTATCAAAAGGGCTGGTGCAAATTGAATATGAGCGTCGAATTTCTTCTCCTTCCAAAATTTTTCTGAGTGTAAGGCTCTGCCCTTGTTTAAATTCAAAAACTTTTTGAAGTTCCGGAGGGATATCAAATGATATAGAAACACAATCCTGTGTTTCATTTTTAATATCTTTTACTTTTAAAGAATGAAAATGTAAAGCCATATTTATTGGACCGTAAAAGTAGCATTATTACGCTCTTTAGTTGTTTACCATACAAGTTTTGACTCAAGTGCAACATTAATAATTAATTTTGCCTAAATTATTACAATGGAATTGAAAGAGATTGATAAGGTTGAGAATATCAGCCCGGAGGATTTTAAGAAAAACTATTATGATACTATGAAGCCCCTGATAATTACAGGGCTTGCAAAACAGTGGCCGGCTTACGACAAATGGAACTGGGATTACTTTAAACAAATTGTAGGTGAAGTAAAAGTGGGTTTGTATAATAATATTAAGAGCGATGCATACACCCCTATTAACACAGCGGATGATTACAAAACTTTTGGTGAATATATTGATATGATAAAAGAGGGACCGGCGGGATGGAGGATATTTTTATTTAATATTTTTCAACATGCCCCTCAACTAACAAAAGATTTTACCTGGCCTGAGCATTTGATGAAAGGGTTTGTAAAACGCTATCCGATGTTATTCGTTGGTGGAGCAACATCTATTACGCACATGCATTTTGATATTGACGTTTCTCATATTTTACACACCCAGTTTATGGGAAGAAAAAGGGTTTTGTTATTTCCAAATGAAGAGCAGTATAAATTATACCGAAAGCCATTTGAAGTATTAAGCCTGGTTGATTTTTCAAATTATCATGAAGGAAATGGAACTCCTGATTATGCAGCTTTTCCGGCGGTTAAGTTTGCAAAGGGCTACGAAGTTATTTTAGAACATGGAGATACTTTATTTATGCCGGCCGGCTATTGGCATCACATGGAGTATTTAGACAGTGGGTTTGCTATGAGTTTAAGAGCGCTGCAAGGCTCAATGGGTGGAAAGATAAAAGGTGTGTGGAATTTATTTGGTATGAGAACGATAGATACGGTTATGAAAAAAACACTTCCCAAACCATGGTATAATTATAAAAAAGGTAAGATTTACAAGGCTGCAGATACTGTAATAAAAAAAGCAAAATATTAAAAAGCACATAATTACTCAATTGCTTTATTAATAAATTTTACCAGTGGCATAAGCGTTTTAAAAGCCCTGATCGTTTTCTCGGTTATTTTATTGCC
>JBBJOK010000173.1:2343-4169 GCA_037721545.1 Chitinophagaceae bacterium | reverse complement strand
GCATCTTCACCAACAACCAGGTAATTTAATTTGCTGCTTACGCTGCCTAATAATTTGCCACCATTTTTTTCTACCAGTTCTTCGGCGTCACTTCGCTTTAAAGTTGGTAAACTGCCTGTAAATAAAAAAGTTTCCTGATTAAGTTTGCCTTGTACGTCAGCTTTTATATTGTTGTTTTTAAGATTAACCCCGAGTTTTTCAAGGTGTTTTATTATTTCAATATTATCTTCCAAATGAAAGAATTGATAAATGCTTCCGGCAACTTTTATTCCCACATCTTCTAAATGCTGCAATTCTTCATTTGAATATTTTTCAAAATCAAGAATATTATCAACTGCTTTAGCCAGTGTTTTAGCCGTGGTTTCACCAACATATCTAATTCCTAAACCAAATATTAATCTGTGTAAAGCTTGTGTTTTTGATTTTTCGATGGCCGCTTTTAAATTATCAATTGACCTTTGCCCGAAGCCTTCTAATTCCAAAATCTTATTATAATCAAGGGTATAAATTCCGGGTATATCTTTTAATATATCAAGCTCGAAAAACTTTGCAATATTAGCTGCTCCAAAGCTCCTTATATCCATGGCATCTTTACCCACAAAATGAATGATACGTTCCACCACCTGCGCTTTACAATTTATATTAACACAACGTAAAACTGCTTCTCCTTCAGGCTTTACCAATTCATCGTTACATACCGGGCATTTAGTTGGAAAAACAATTTTCTTTTCATTCCCTTTTCTTAATTCAGCCAAGGGTTTTACTATGTAAGGGATTACATCACCTGCCCGTTCTACCAAAACGGTGTCACCAATCCTTACATCTTTTTCTTTTACAACATCAGGGTTAAATAGTGAAACAGATGAAACGGTTACTCCGCCAATATGAACCGGTTCAATCTTGGCAACAGGGGTTATTGAACCTGTTCTTCCTACCTGAAATTCTACATTTAATAATTTGCTGGTTGCCTGCCTGGCCTTAAATTTAAAAGCGATAGCCCACCGTGGATGATGCGTTGTACTTCCCATCCGTTGCTGCAACTCAACTTCGTTTACTTTAATTACCATTCCATCTATTTCGTAAGGCAGCTCATCTCTTTTCTTCTCATATTCAGAACAAAATTTAATTACGCCTTCAATATATAATAAAACTTTCTTTTCTTTTGCAGGAGTCTTAAATCCTAACTGCAATAGCATTTCCAAGGCACCAGAATGAGAATCTAATGCCTTATCCAATTTTTTATTGGGAGATTTCACAACATAACTTATATGATACAGTATTGCCCCAAGGTTTCTTTTTCTTACGACCGCCGGGTCTTTCATTCTTAATGAACCTGAGGCTGCGTTCCTTGGGTTGGCAAGGGGTGCTATTCCTTGTTCCACTAAGATTTCATTATATTTTTTAAAGCTTAGTCTTGTCATCAACACCTCTCCGCGTATTTCAACTTTTTGAATATTATAATCCGAAAATTTAGCAGATAGGGGAATAGATTTTATTTGTTTGAGATTGGTTGTTACGCCATCTCCTTGCACACCATCGCCACGAGTGGCACCTCTTAGTAAAATATCATTTTCATATATCAAAGAAATACTGGCACCATCATATTTTGGCTCAGCGCTATATTCTATCTTATCTGTATTAACTAATTTTTTTGCTCTTTTATCCCACTCAATTAAATCATCTGCATTGTAGCTATTTTCCAAACTTAGCATTGGTATTAAGTGTGGCACTGTAACAAATTCTTTATTCAAACTTTTGCCAACTCTTTGGGTAGGGGAATCTGGTGTAATTAATTCAGGAGTTTTTTCTTCTATCTTTTCAAGGTT
>JBBJOK010000173.1:0-2243 GCA_037721545.1 Chitinophagaceae bacterium | reverse complement strand
TACATAATCCTCAAAGCCTTAGCAAATGAGGTTACCACAAAAGGAAGCGCCAGCCAAAACCATGGCCGTAAACCAGGCATAATAAGCATGATAAGAATTACCACTGCAGATATAAAAAAATATAACCACCATTTGCCTGCGCCTTCTGTAGTATTCATATTTATTAATTTTAGGCAAATATAATTGCAATCATGTTTTTATAAGAAATAAATCACTTTTATAAATGACTATTTATAATGAATTATTTTCTTTGTCAAAATTATTATTGAGTAACAGCTAGTTACAACACATACTTTTAAATTAGTTGCCTTATTTCTTGGTAGATTAATTACATTAACTCACCTTCGCCCTCCATTTAAAAAATCTGCCGGGATAGCGGTAGAATCACTTAAAAATAAAAAATGAGCAAATTACATTTCACCACTAAACATGCGAACGAGGCTACCGTGCAACGTGATTGGTACGTTGTTGACGGCACTAATCAAACCGTTGGTCGTATGTGCGCTAAAATAGCGTCAGTTCTCCGTGGTAAGAACAAAGCCTATTATACGCCCCATGTTGATTGCGGCGATTTTGTTATCGTAACAAATTGCGATAAAATTAAATTCAGCGGCAATAAGCTCGATGACAAAATTTATATTAATTATAGCGGATACCCGGGTGGTAAAAAAGAAGAGACAGCAAGGGAACTTCTCCGTCGCCGCCCTGATGCAATTATTGAAAGAGCTGTAAAAGGCATGCTTCCAAAAAACCGCCTGGGTAGAAAGATGTATAAAAAATTATTTGTGTATGTAGGAGAAAATCATCCTCACACAGCACAAGCACCTAAATCATTAACTTTCTAAAAGCCCCCTCTAAATCTCCCCCCATAGGGGAGACTTAAAAAAATAAATATGGAAAAACAAAAAAATGCAGTTGGCCGCCGTAAAGAAGCTGTAACAAGAGTTTTCCTCACCAAGGGTGATGGAAAAATTACTATTAATAACAAGGATTATAAAACCTATTTTCCTTTGGTTTATCTACAAAACCAGGTTGAGGCTCCCTTCAAATCAATTGAAGCTGCTGATAAATTTGATGTAGTAGTAAATGCTCAGGGCGGAGGTGTAAAAGGTCAGGCAGAGGCTGTAAAGTTGGGTATTTCCCGTGCATTACTGCAGGTAAATCCTGAATTTCGTCCGGCACTTAAAGCTGCAGGGTTATTAAAACGTGATCCACGTGCGGTTGAACGTAAAAAACCAGGTAAGAAAAAAGCAAGAAAGAGCTTCCAGTTCTCTAAGAGATAATCAATTAAATCAATCAAGTTCTTATCTAAGCATTCAGTACTTAGTACTAAGATTAAACAAAAATACATGGAACAAAATACTTCGTTACAACAGCAACTTCTTGAAGCAGGTGTTCACTTCGGTCATCTAAAAAAGAAGTGGAATCCTAAAATGTTGCCTTACATTTTTGCTGAGAAAAAAGGTATACACATCATTGATCTAAACAGAACAGTTGAAGGTTTACAGGAAGCTGCAGCTGCATTAAAATCAATTGCAAAAAGCGGTAAAAAAATAATGTTTGTTGCTACTAAAAAACAAGCAAAGGAAATTGTAACGGAATGTGCACAGCGGGTAAACATGCCTTACGTAACAGAGCGTTGGTTAGGTGGTATGTTAACAAACTTTAATACAGTTCGTAAGAGTGTTAAGAAAATGCAGAGCATAGAAAAAATGCTGAACGATGGTACACTTGACAGTATCACAAAAAAAGAGCGTTTAACGCTTGCACGTGATAAAGAAAAAATGGAAAAAGTTTTAGGTGGTATTGCCCAAATAAGCCGTGTGCCTGCCGCACTATTTATGGTTGATATAGGCCATGAGCATATTGCGCTTGCTGAAGCAAGGCGTTTAGGAATTACCACATTTGGAATGGTTGATACGAATTGCGATCCTAACAAAGTGGAATTCTCAATCCCTGCAAATGATGATGCTACGAAATCAATTGCCATAGTTACAAATTATATCGTAGCAGCAATAGCAGAAGGTTTGGCAGAAAGGCAGGCACAGAAAGACGATGAGCCTGCAGAAACTCAGGATGATACTGAAAACTCAGTATCTAAATTTGAAGTAGGTAGTGATGAAGACAGAGATCGCCGTCGTCGGGGACAAAGCGGTGGAGGTGGTGGAAGAGGTCCGGGTGGACCAGGGGGTGCAGGTAGTGGAGCACCAAGGCGTAGAACTACAGGTGGACCGGGTGGTGGT
>JBBJOK010000172.1:5492-6556 GCA_037721545.1 Chitinophagaceae bacterium | reverse complement strand
CATGCTCGGAAATAATTTTAAATTTCGTCATTCCACTAAATAAACCGAAGAACCTGTTTTTTGATTGAGAGAATAGCAGCTTTACTTCTTTATCAAATTGTATTGATAGATTTATTTTTCCAACAATAAGAGTAATTACAACAATTGCAATAAGGCTTAAAATATAGACCATGTATTTTTTGAGTTTCATTGTTTATCACTGAATTGTTGCTTTCATTTTTTTTCTAAACAGTATTGTAAGCATTAGCATTGACAGAGGAGCAGTAATTCTCCAGGGAAGGCAACGATTCCTCCATCGCTGAATCCTATAATACTTAAACTTTCAATATTTAAATAATGCAAAAGGGCTTCAACGTCATTTTGCAACAATTCATAAGTTAGGTTTTCATTACCTGTTGTAGATTTTCCTTGTCCACGGCTGTCTATTCCAATGATACGGTATTTGTCAAACAAGTCGGGTATGATTGGATTAAAATTCTCAATAGTTCCAAAGCCACCATGCAACAATAATAAAATAGGTTGTGTTGGCATACCTATTTCTTCATAATATATTTTTGCTTTGTCTATGCTAAAATATTGCCCCGAATTGTGATTAAAGCTTTTCATACTAACTATTTTTATGCTGCGATCCAAGTGCCGGTCTTGGGTCAAAAACTACTTTAAGTGAATTTATTTTACCGTTCTTCAAATGATACCAACTGCATACAACAAATAAAAAATAACCGCATTCATAAATAGCCAGATGGCTGTATGAATTGTTTTTATGATGGTGAGTTTTGTCATTGTCAATTCAGTTTGCTTGCTTTGGAATTTTTAATCTTCCGCTTGTTGTAAAACCAAAGTAGCTGATGATAACGGCTACTAAAATCAATATTATTCCAAAATAAAAAGGATTGTAATGTGACCCATTATTAGGAAATAAATATTCACTCATATTAATTGTTGTATGGCAGACAATTACTGCAAATAAACTTTTGTTTGTGTTGTGGTAAATCCAGACAATAATTACCCTTAGCGCAACCGTACCAAGACATTGCCATAAAATCCAGGTTGCTGTTCTATGT
>JBBJOK010000172.1:0-5482 GCA_037721545.1 Chitinophagaceae bacterium | reverse complement strand
AGCCCAAACAGTACCTATCAATAATGCTGCAATTAATGCACCGAAACGTTGCTGCAAAGGGTCTGTTACAAATCCTGTCCATCCAACTTCTTCTCCAATTGCACCAATAAAAAATAATACTGCAAATAAAATTGTATCGAATAATTTTATTTGTAGCATTGGAATGCCAGAATGGAAAGAAATCATTACGAGATATGATAAAAGCATTAAAGTTGGGATGAGTAAAATGCCAACTAACAGCCACCGTTTATTTTTGATTTTATTAAAATCAAAAATGCCGTTTAATAGTAATTTCAAATCTCCCTTTTTTCCATACTTACCTGTTAAAATAATAGCTGCAAGCATCGGGCATAAAAAAGCCAAAGCACTAATTGGAAGTTGTATCGGAATGTATTTCGGAAGGTCAACGAAAGCACCCAACACAAAAAAAGGAATTGATAATAAAATAACAAGAATAAAATACTTTATGACAATATACTTTTTTGAAGTAGTTATCATTTGCTTTAAATTTTACTAAACCTGTACCAGGCTAATATTTTTGAACCCAACAGAATGACTATAATAAAAGCAATGAGCGCAATAATTGAATAGTGAATATCAGAGTATTCAACCAAGGGCAGTTTAATCATCTTTCCATAAAAAAATATTCTAATTGAGACAAGTAATTATTTATTTTGAAAAATAACATTAGGAAACTTTCCATTAGGTCTTTTAAGAAATTCAGAATTTTTTCCTTTTAGCTCTTTGTCAAAAAATGCCACGCTGAATGAATTAATAATTTGGTGAGCTTCCCCTGTTTTAAGATCTCCCGTAATGCCCCAAATATTTGCCGTAAGGAAACCATAAAGGGAGGTCTGTAAAATCAACATGAAACATTTTTGGAATCTGAATAAAATATCCCTCCGAAGGAAGTCTGTCAAAAATATTTTTCATTGAATATTGATGTTGTTGTATATCTTTTTCCGTCCATCCTCCAGACCTTTTTCTTTCAAGTCGCATTGTTTCTACATCACGGGTCATAATCATTGTTGGAATTTTCAGTCCGTTTAACATTACATCTTTTGGCATGGCCGATTCCATAATCAGACAGGCTTTTATCCGGTTGTCTTTTGATGCGGCTGCTGCAACAACTATTCCGCCGAGAGAAACACCAAAAACTCCTATTTTAGTGGTATCTATATGATGCGTTAGAATTTTTTTAGAATCGTTTTCATTTATTTTTTCTAAACAATTAATCACAAAAGAAATATCTTCTGCAAAAAAAGGGATAACGCCATCTTTCATTTCAATGCCGTTTAATTTCGGAATTTCATTTAAATCTTCTATGCTTTGATGCGTCAATGCCTGGATTTTTTCTATTGGTAACCCTTTTATAAATGTCCCATCCGGAAATTGTACTAATGCGACAGCACCGGGATTGTCAATTCCGGCAACAATATAACCCTGCGAAACCAATTCTTGAATTTGGAAAGTGTTGAGTTGCCGGCAACCGTTAATCCCTGTATGATAAATCAGGACAGAAAATTTTTCTTCAGCGTTACTGATTTCTGCATTCGAAATTGCGTTTGTTTTCACATATTTTAAATGCGCAAGAAAAAATTTAGGATATCCAAAAAGTTCCGCAAGTGCAGGTGTAAAAGTTTCTGCATCTTCAATGTAAGGTGCAAATTTATCTTGAATGTTTTTCTTGGCAGGATACCAGATTTGCATCATCATTTCCCGTTTCCGGTTGCCTTTATCGCTAAAAATTTCTTTTCTTGATGTATCTATTGAATGATATGTTACGGTTCCAATTTCAAATCTTCTGGCAGGTTTTTTAAATTTAAAAACGGGAAAAAATGCAGGAAGAATTGCAGCAATAACAAACAATAGAATGGCAGAAGAAAAAAATATTTTCCTTAAAACATTACTTTTAAAAAAAAATGAAAGCATAAAAAGCATGGCTAAAATAAATGCCGGAAACATTTGCCATCTTATTCCTTCTATAAAAATCTGAAGAAGTGCTGCAAATGCTACAACAATTGACCAATACCAAAAATATCTGTGCTTTTTGTTTATAACCCAATTAAGTAAAAATGCGAATAGAACAATAATCAAAGTAATTTCAAAAGGTTTCATAATGTCAATGTAAAATTTATTACCAGGTTGATAAAGTTCATTTTTTGATTTT
Organism: Chitinophagaceae bacterium; assembly: GCA_037721545.1. GTDB lineage: Bacteria > Bacteroidota > Bacteroidia > Chitinophagales > Chitinophagaceae > Ginsengibacter. The sequence goes on along the minus strand of JBBJOK010000172.1, from coordinate 3,312 downwards.
TAAAGAAAAAAAACTTGGTAGTTCCTTGTCCTTCTTTTTTTCCATTTTATTTTTAAATAATGTGCTGACACAAAAATCAATCTTGAAAATACTGAGAGGGCTTTCATATTTTTTAATTTTATTTCCACAGTTTATTTAGCCAGTTATTATTACTTCATTCATCAGTCTTTGTTTTACCTGCTGATGTTCTTGTCTGTATCGGCGAAAAAACTCCGATAATAGCTTAATTTAAAATCCGATTTATACTAAAAGAGATTATCCAAATTAATAATATGGAAATGACAAAAGCGATTGTGCCCAGGATTATAATGTGATACCACGAGAAATTTTTAAGTAAGCTTTTATTGAATAAGTATTTTAAAATAAAAACAGCGAGTGGAAGATTTATTAAAAATGCTGTAATACAGCCTGGGGTATATTGTTTAAAAATAATTGTAAGTGCAATATGCTGTAATGCATTTACAAGAAAAATCCCTAAAATAATTGCGAAAATACGAGTATCCCATTTTTTGATGATTGAAAAAATGCCTATCAGAATGGGTAAAATGGTGGCTAAAATGAGAGCAATTGGGAAACTTTGCTGAATGGTTTGTATAGTTATGAAAGATGTTAATGGAAGAATATTCTTATGCTGTTCTATCCAATGGGGCATGGTCAGGGCTTCTTCAAGGTTATGAATACTCCAGGCTATAATTAAAAATGTCCAATATTGTTGTACGCAACGTCCTGAAAAAATTGACATTAATTTTGATTAAGTATTAAAATTATTCCGGCTTATTGTACTCTATCTTTTTCACATTAAACTTAGCATAACTAAAATCTCCTTTCTCCAATTTCCAAACTGCTTCAATCGTTGTTGGTACAACTATTCCGTTTATCTCTTTGTATTCTGTTGATTTACCAATCCATGTTTCTAAATTTTCTTTATCCATGTATCGCTTTGTCTCAAACTGTACAATCTCTCCAGTGTTATTAAATTTTACAATGTAAAATATGGATAGCCCGTTGCAGTTAAAACTTAATTTAGCAGATAAGTTGTCAATTGCTGTCCATTGTAAATTTTTGCCGGGTAAAAGATTTGTTGGAAACCACACGCTTTCTCCAAGCCACCGGAGTAATTCTCCCTGATTATAATTTTCTCCTTGTCCGTTCACAATATTAAAAAGTGAGAAAAGAGAAACTACCAGTCTTCCTTTGTTGGCGATATACATATCCCGGGCTGTAAACATTGACGTTTTGCCTTTCCATATAAAACCAGGTTTTTCAGTGGTAAAGTATTGTTCCCCTTCAATTTTTACCCAATCTTTATTTTCCTTGGTTTTGAATAATCCATCATGTGTTAGTCTTACATAACTAATGTAAGGTTGACCTTCTTTTAAAACATACCTGAAATAACGTCGCACCGGTTTGGGTAAACCGATTAGCTGTTCATACCTAAATGTTTTATCGGAAATATTTTTTGATTAGGAAAATAACTGTTTTACCTCCTTATTAAGTTGAGTAGATAAATACACCTTTCCGATAATCAGTATAATTGCAATAAGTGCGACAACAAATAAAATATATAGCATGTATTTTTTAAGTTTCATTTGGATAAGCTGCACTGCTGTTTCAAGTGATTATTAATCGGTATATCAGTAAAACAATGATGATGGCGAAAAGAGTTGTGTATATTAATTTATTATACTTCGCTAACCAGTTTGGCAAATAAATATCAAAATTATTTTTTACAGAATTGGAATATTTTCGGGCACTTAGGGTAACAGGACATATTCCTTTAAACACTATTAAAACTATTCCTTCCAAAACGATAATGCCAATACAAATCCAAACCCACTTGTCAATCTTATTGGTGAGGACTGCTAAAATAAGTAAAAAATTACTGCATTAAAAAATACCCAGATAGCAGTATGAATTATTTTAATGATAATGAGTTTGGAATATTATTTTCTTCTGTTTGATACATATAGTTTTTTTATGTTCTCAAAAACCAATCCACCGGTCGTCTTAAAGAAACCGGTTCAGGATAACTTCTTAAATAGCCCATCCGTAAGATGAATTGAATAGTATCGCTTATACCGATAGATTGATTAAGCGTTTGCCTGGTTGATGCTTCTTCCAATATCTGTGTCATTGGATGAATAGCAATGCCTTTCTCCCGTACTTTTAAAAACAGCCTTTGTATTCGTTTGCCGGTTTCCAGTAATGTTGTAACTGAATTGTCTTTGCTTGTAATCAATAACCAGCCTGCCGATTGCGATACCTGCTTTTTAACTTTGTCAATGCTTTTATCTCTGAAATCATTTTTCATAACACTCCCTTTGTTATAAAAGTTACGAACTATCCAACCTGCTATACCTTCTATTTCCATGCTTGCTGTTGTAAGCCCGTCGCGATATCTCTCTGCATCTTTGGTAGAAAATCTTATCCATTCTGACAGCTCTTTTTCTGCTGCATCGCGGTATGATTGAATCCTATTTGCTTCAATCGTTTGTTCATTCAGGTAATGATATTCTTTTGAACCATTCGGTACTAAATTGAAAAAATCCTGTTCTTCATTAAAGAGGTAAACGGCATCTTCTTTTTTCAACAAGTCATTGCTATAATTTGAACGTACTGTTCTGCGGTTTTTTATTTTGGCAATATCGTAAACAGATGCACTGCCTGATTTATTAAGTTTTACATCCATTACATTTTCATCCTGATTAGTGTTTGCTATCATATTAAATTGACAATTGTATCCGGCATTACTTGCAGCATATTCAAGGTTTTGAATGAATGCACCTATTGACAATATTGTTTCTCTCTGCGTTGGGTCAACTGCTGGAAGCCATTTGCTTTTGTCGTTGCAAATAAACCAGTGATAAGGTTCAATATATTCCACAAACCACGGTTGCGTATTATGTCCGCTTGGTGCAAGAGATGCTAAATACAAAATTTCTCTTTCATTCGGTTTAAGTTCCGTTTTTTTAAGCATGACTTGTTTTTACTCGTTTGTCAATATTACTTTCATTGCATTCTCCTTTGAAGCATTACCGAATACTTTGTAAGCATTAAGTATGTCATTTAATTTGAAATGGTGGGTTATTAGTTTTGCAGGTTGCAACTTGCCTGATTGCACGGTTTTTAGCAACATTGGAGTAGTGTTAGTATTCACCAATCCCATTGTAAGGGTTATGTTCTGTATCCAAAGGTTTTGAATTTGCAGGTCTACTTTTTTACCATGAACGCCAATGTTTGCTAAATGCCCACCAGGGCGAACGATGTTTTGACATATATCGAAAGTACCAGGTAAACCAACTGCTTCAATGG
>JBBJOK010000171.1:3469-6585 GCA_037721545.1 Chitinophagaceae bacterium | reverse complement strand
GGTTTTCCATCGGGCAAACTTTTTACTTCACCCCATTCATCCTGCCGTGCAGTTACACGAAATACCTCATCTCCTCTTGTCCATAATCTTACTTGGCCACAGCACTTTTCACAATCACGATGTGCATCCATAGGCTTTAAAAACCATACTCTATTTTTAAAACGATAAGTTCTGTCAGTTAATGCACCCACCGGGCAAACATCAATCATGTTCCCGCTAAAATCATTTTCAATTGCTTTGGAAATGTATGTTGATATTTCTGAATGATCTCCCCTATCTAAAATTCCATGAACACGGCTATTGGTTATTTGATCTGCAACATAGGTACAACGATAGCAAAGTATGCAACGTGTCATGTGCAATTGTATATATGGGCCAATATCTTCTCTTTCAAAAGTCCTTCTTGCAAACTCGTAACGGGTTTGCACGGCGCCATGCGCATAACTTAGATTTTGTAAATCACATTCCCCCGCCTGGTCACACACCGGGCAATCAAGTGGATGATTGATCAATAGAAATTCAACCACCCCTTTTCTTGCATCTAAAACTTTTTCACTGGTGATATTTTTTACTTCCATACCATCCATTACTGTTGTTCGGCAGGAAGCAACGAGTTTTGGCATCGGGCGTGGATCTTTTTCAGACCCTTTGCTAACTTCTACCAAACAGGTACGGCATTTACCACCACTATCTTTTAAATGCGTATAATAACACATTGCAGGGGGAGCAACTTCGCCCCCCACTATTCTTGCAGCGTTTAAAATAGTTGTACCCACAGGTACAGCAATAGTGATATTATCGATAGTTACTTTGAAAGTTTGTGGTGCCGTATTTAGAATTTCTTCAGCCATTTTCTTCTTTGCGAAACTTTGCGAAAAAACTTTGCGTCCTTTGCGGTTACAAAATTTCTTTGCAGTTTATAAATTATTTACAACCCTTTTTATTCCGTCCTTTAATTTTAAAACATTAAAATTCATCAATAGCCCCAATTTTACTCCTGATAATTTAAGATATGTGAGCACCTGGGCAAGATGAATATCATTTAATGCTTCACAGCTTTTTACTTCTATTATCAATTTACTTTCTACTAAAATATCACATCTAAAGCCACATTCCATTCTAACTTCCTCAAAGATTAATGGTATTGGTTTTTGCCTTTCAATATAAATTCCTGATTTAATTAATTTATAAGATAAGCACTCTTCATATACTGACTCCAATAACCCGGGACCTAATTGAGAATGAACTTTTATTGCTTCACCAATAATTTTATTTGATAGCTCGTTTTCTGTCATTTTTTTAACCGCAAAGAAAAAAATCAAGTAACGCAAAGAGGCGCAAAGTAAAATACACTAAACCGCTACTTCAATCGGATCAGCATAATGCGCCAATCCATAATTTCTTTTTAAACATTCTTCCGGATTTAATACATGCCATTCAAACTCATCTCTAAAATGCCTTATAGCTGCTGCCACCGGCCATGCCGCTGCATCTCCCAAAGGACAGATAGTATTCCCTTCAATCTTTCTTTGAATATCCCACAATAGATCTATGTCTTTCAACTCCCCTTTTCCGTTTTCTATTTTCCTTAATATTTTTTCCATCCACCCTGTACCTTCCCTGCATGGTGAACATTGCCCGCAACTTTCATGATGATAAAATCTTGCCAGCGACATGGTGTGGCGTACAATACATTGATCTTCATCCAATACTTCAAAACCCCCACTACCCATCATGGATCCTGTTGCAAAACCACCATCAGAAAGGCTTTCATAATTCATTAATCTCTTTTCTCCTTTAGCAGTTTTTAATAACAGGTTTGCAGGAAGAATGGGCACTGATGATCCGCCGGGAATACACGCTTTCAATTTTTTTCCATTAGGAATACCACCGCAATATTCATCGCTGAATATAAAATCTTCAACAGAAATTGTCATATCAATTTCATACACACCCGGCTTATTTATATTGCCACAGGCACTCATTAGTTTTGTACCGGTAGATTTTCCGATTCCTATTTTCGCATACGCATCTCCGCCATCATTAATTATAGGAACTACAGCTGCTAACGTTTCAACATTGTTTACAACAGTTGGGCAACCATACAAACCTTTTACAGCGGGAAAAGGAGGTTTAATTCTTGGCAATCCTCGTTTACCTTCAAGACTTTCCAGCAATGCTGTTTCTTCTCCACATATATAAGCGCCTGCACCTCGGTGCGTATATATCTCTGCATCAAAGCCACTTCCTAAAATATTTTTACCAAGAAATCCATTTTGTTTTGCTTCAGCAATTGCCACATCTAAAATATCCGTTATCCAATCGTACTCTCCACGGATGTAGATGTATGAAATATTACTACCCAATGCAAAAGCTGAAACGATCATTCCTTCAATTAATAAGTGAGGAAGGAATTCCATTAGGTAACGATCTTTAAAAGTACCGGGCTCACTTTCATCAGCATTACAAACCAAATACCTTGCAACACCTTCAGGCTTTGCTAAAAAACTCCATTTCATACCAGTAGGAAAGCCTGCACCACCACGGCCACGTAAACCACTTTTTTTTACTTCTTCAACAATATCATTTTGAGACATCTTTAGTGCCTTTTCCACGCTTTTGTATCCACCTTCGCGGCGGTACACATCAAAACCCCGAATGCCTTCAACATGGGCTTTTTCTAAAAGTAATTTTTTGCTCATTTAATTAAGTCAATATTGTTTCTTACAGTTTAGCACTCTGGCGGGCCAGCAATTGCCAACCTTTATTTGTTTTTAACCACACCTGCAAAACATGCAACTTAAGTTCGCCGGGTTTTCCGTCTAATTCATACTTGATGTCAGATGTATTGCGCAAGGTTGCTACATTATTAATCACAGTCCACTTTACATCTTTGGTATCAATCTTATAATAAGTCAACTTTTGTGTAACTAAATCTTTGATTACTTCTGCCTTTGTTTCTACCCATCCGTTGGAATGACCGTACGTGATATCCTTATTCAGCAATTGTTTTAAAACGAGTGTGTCTTTTGCAATCAATGCTTTATCCAGTTTTGTTACAGCTTCTTTTAAAAAAGAACTTTGTGCAAAAGAAAATATTGGTGATAAAGCAATTA
>JBBJOK010000171.1:0-3369 GCA_037721545.1 Chitinophagaceae bacterium | reverse complement strand
CAATAATTGTATCAATCTTTTCTTTAGTTAAATGCTCCCGATAGGTTTTTCCTAACTGCATCATGGGTGCATAACCACAAGCACCCAAGCATTCCACTAATTTTAAAGTAAATAATCCATCCTGCGTTGTTTCACCAATACCAATATTCAATTTTTGTTTTATGTAATCAATAATTTCCTCGCTGCCATTAACCATACAAGGACCTGTTTGACAAACTTCAAAAATATATTTGCCAACGGGCTTTAAATTATACATGGAATAAAATGTAGCTACTTCATACACTTCAATCGGTTGTATATTAAATAATGTAGCAACATAATCCATAGTACTCACATCTAACCATCCCCCAAACTCCTGCTGAGCCAAATGCAATACAGGCAATAAAGCACTTTTTTGTTTGCCTTGCGGATAGTGAGACATCAACTCATTTACTTTTGTAATTTTTTCTTCTGAGAACTTCATTATTCTTTTAAAATTTAAGCATCCATTTCCCCGGCTATAATATTCAAACTGCTCATAGTTATAATTGCATCACTTAACATTCCCCCTTTTATTAACTCAGTAAATGCCTGGTAATAAATAAAACATGGCCTGCGAAAATGCAGCCGGTATGGTGTTCTCCCGCCATCACTAATTAAATAAAATCCCAGTTCTCCATTACCGCCCTCTACTGCTGAATATAATTCTCCTGCAGGAATATCGGTTTCACCCATTATTATTTTAAAATGGAAAATAAGCGCCTCCATTTTTGTATACACATCTTTTTTATCAGGCAAATAATATTCCGGCACGTCTGCATGATATATTTCTGCATCCGCCCCTTTAAATTCCTGCACTTTTTTATATGCCTGTTTTATTAATTCAAGGCTTTGCCACATTTCGCCATTACGTACTAAAAATCTGTCGTAACAATCTCCCGTTTTGCCCACAGGAATATTGAAATCAAAATCTTCATAACTGCTATAAGGTGTATGAACCCGTACATCATAATCCACGCCGGCTGCTCTCAAGTTCGGACCGGTAAATCCATAATTTAAGGCTCTTTCAGCAGCAATGGGCCCAACGCCAATCGTGCGTTCCATAAAAATGCGGTTGCGGGTAAAAAGACTTTCAAATTCTTTTAAAACCGGCGGCCACTCTTTAATAAATTTCTCAAGTTTTTCAAAAGCCTGGGGTGTAAAATTTCTTTCAAAACCCCCTATGCGGCCGATATTAGTTGTTAGCCGGCTGCCGCAAACCTCTTCATAAATTTCATAGATCAGTTCACGATATTGCATTACGTACAAAAATCCAGTGTATGCTCCGGAGTCAACGCCAACTATAGAATTACAGATAAGATGATCAGAAATACGGGCAAGTTCCATGATTATTACCCGCAAATAATCTACCCGTTTAGGAGTTTTTATGCCAAGTAATTTTTCACAGGTAAGATGCCATCCCATATCATTGATAGGAGATGAACAATAATTCATTCTATCTAAAAGAGTGGTAATTTGATAAAGCGGACGCCTCTCAGCTATCTTCTCAAATGCCCTGTGAATGTAGCCAACTGTTTGGGTGGCATCTATTACACGTTCTCCATCCAACTCAACAATATTTTGAAATACGCCATGGGTTGCAGGATGTGTAGGACCGAAATTAAGGGTAGTGGTTTGCTTTTCAAGGCTACCCTGCGGTAATTTTATATGTTCACTTGGTTGCAAATCTTAATAAGATTATGTTAGTGCTTTAGCAGTTCATCTTTATCGTTTCCTGATATTGTACCTTGATTTGACCTTTCATTTCCGGCCACTAATGCTCCCCCTCTTCCAAACATTTCATCGTCTTTATCAAGCCTGCTTTGATCTTCCAAAGGAAATTCTTTTCTCATAGGAAAATATTCCATTTCATCAACATTTAATATCCTTACTAAATTTGGGTGGCCAACAAAATTTACTCCATAAAAATCATAGGTTTCTCTTTCCATCCAGTTAGCAGATTGATACAATGCCGTTGCGCTAAAAACATCAGGTTTAGTAATATCAGTGTATACCTTAAAACGGATGCGAATGTTATCAATGAGATTATGGAGATGATAAACAATTGCAAGCTCCTGGTTTTTTCTATCAGGAAAATGAACAGCAGTAAGGTCTGTAAGAAATTGAAATTTTAATTCGGCATCATCAAACAAAAATTGGAGGACTTTAAGATTTAAATCTTTTTGAGCAGTAAAGGTGAGCATGCCGAAAGGCTCTTCCCAATCAATTAATTGATCACCGAATTTTTCTGTAAGCTTTTGTTTAATTGATTCGTTCGTTAAAACCATGTTGCAATTGCAAATCTTAAAATGTGCAAATTATTTATTGTATTCCATAACTTTCAAGCAGTTGCTGATATTGCTCTGTATTTCTTCTTCTTATACTTTCATTTCCTACCAGCTCCTGTACTTTCATAAAACCATCCAGCACAGCTTCAGGCCGTGGAGGACAGCCGGGTACATAAACATCTACCGGAATTATTTGGTCTATACCCTGCAACACAGGATAACTATCAAATATTCCACCACTGCATGCACAAGCCCCCATGGCTAATACCCAACGTGGTTCTGCCATTTGCAGGTAAACCTGTTTAACAATTGGTGCCATTTTTTTTGCAATTGTTCCCATAACCATCAACAGATCACACTGGCGTGGTGAAAAACTTACCCTCTCTGATCCAAACCTTGCGAGGTCATAATGCGAACCCATTAGCGCCATAAATTCAATTCCACAGCAGCTGGTTGCAAAGGGTAAAGGCCAAATAGAATTTTTCCTGGCAAGACCAACTACATCGCTAAGTTTTGTTGCAAAAAATCCTTCGCCTGTATAGCCTTCAGGTGCCACAACGGTACCAATAGGAGATTCCATGGCTTTTTCACGAATATTATATTGAACCGGACGAGGCATTTTTTAACTTAAATTTTTAATCTCTTCAAATAAATTAGCAATTGACAATAGCATAATGACATTGCCTATTGCATATTGCCTGTTGAATCAATCCTCCCACTTTAAGGCGCCTTTCTTTATTATATAAAAAAAGCCTGAAAGAAAAAATCCTACAAACATTAATACAGCCATAAAACCATCCCATCCCAATTCCCTGAAATTAACTGCGTAAGGATAAAAGAATATCACCTCCACATCAAACAAAACAAACAATATTGCAACTAAAAAATACTTAACCGCCATAGGCTGCCTGGCATTTCCCTTAGATTCGATTCCACTTTCGAAGTTGGTAAGTTTATCAGCGGTTTTTCTTTTAGGACCAAACAAATGTGTTAACGCCATCATTCCCCCAATAAATACAATTGCAAAAAGTAATTGTATACCAATAGGGAGATAATTAGCTGT
>JBBJOK010000170.1:3519-6606 GCA_037721545.1 Chitinophagaceae bacterium | reverse complement strand
CAGGTCTATCAAACAAAAATCCCGGCTACCTGAGGCAACCGGGAATATTTTAAAATCTGTCAACCTATTTTAGAACTATTCAATTAATTACTGATCCTGAATTGTAAAAGTTACAGGTTGCTCACGATATGCATTTACATGACGACCATTTTGCTGAGCAGGTGTCCATTTAGGGCCTTTACGAATTGCGTTTTTTGCAATCTCCGCAAGTTTTGAACTTTTCATGGTCAATGCTTCCACATCACTAACTGTTCCATCTTTTGATACGATAAATCTGATTCGCACTGTACCTGATTCACCGGCTTCTGTGAGATCATCAATATTTGATTCTATGGCTTTTTTTACATAGCGTGCCCATCCACCATCTCCACCGGGGAATGAAGCTTCAATTTCTACTTTAGTAAATACTTTATCTTCATCTTCGGCTACAACTTTTGGAGCTTCTACTACCTGAGATTTTTCCTCTTGAGGTGGAGCTACTATGCCCACATCTTTTGTTCCTTCTACTGTTTTTACATCCACTTTTGCTTCCTCTATCTTTTCGTTTTCAACAGGAGGCTTTACCACTTCTTCATCTTTTACAATTTTAGGAGGAGTAAATTGTATAGTTTGTATAGGTGGCGGCGGCGGAAGTTTAGGTGGGGGTGGTGGTGGCGGTATTGGCTTATCTTCTTTTGGAGCCTCTTCTAATGAGAGATCTTTTACTTCAACCAATTGTGCACTATCCTCTTCAATTTTTTTAGCTATAACAGAACCCACAAAAACCATTAACACCAAAGCAGCTGTTATTATAAGAGCCAGGGATATGCGCCTGTTATAAGTTTTACGTAATTCATATGCGCCATACTCCTTGTTTTTGCCTTCAAAGAGAATATCAAGAAGATCTGCGCTCAATATTTTATTTTTTTCCATTTGTTTCTTTTTTTATTAGATGCATAAAATAAAACAATCCATAAATTATTTTATCCCCCCAGCCTGTTCAGTTAGCTGAATCAATTTATATTCATCTTCTGTAGGATCAATCATTGCATACCTTTTAATATCATTAATTGCCATTTCATCTAGTATATCTACGGCATTTTTATAGGTAGCATCTCTATTAGGTTTAATGGTGATAAAAAAATCATCTACAGGAGTATTTTTCTTTTTATCCAGAATGATTTTACGAACATCTTTATAACCGGTTGTTTGCAGCTTTGTAGGATCATTGCCAAAATAATAATATACTACATCGCCTTTGCCCATCATAAGTGTTAAAGCACCCGATTCTTTTACTTTGTTTAATTCATCCGGTTTATCAGTATCTTTTGGCATTGCCAGGTTCATAGCCGTGGGCTGGGACATTGTGGTGGTAAAAATGAAAAAAGTAATCAGAAGAAATCCCAGATCTACCATTGGGGTAAGATCAACACGGGTTGAGAGCTTTTTAGATTTTTTTACACCAGGCCCTTTTTTATGACCGCCGCCACCTTTCACTTCCATTTCTGCCATAGTAGTAAGATTTAAGTTTTAAAAAAATTTATACATTTATTCTGTTGCTTCAGTTTTCTGTGGTTTTCTTGCTAGCTCACTTTCTGCAGGTATATCTTCTGCATTGGTTACTAACTGGTACTTAAATACCTCATTCTTCTTAAATGAATTTATCACATCTCTGAACACCAGGTATTTTGAATTATTATCACCTTTTATCAGCCAGTTTATTTTTTTCCCTTTATAAACGTTTACGGCTGCATTTATCCAGGCCTGTAATTCATTGTTTGTACTATCAATCGGGATACCTACTAATTTCACGCTATGAAGGTTTTCAGGTTTTATCCTTACAAATTGAGGTAACTGGCTTAAAGGCGTACCTATAAAAAGAGATTGTTTAAATAAGGCTTTATCCTCTGCGCTAAAATTCAGATTTCTTGCAGTTGATATTTCTTCTATAACATCTCCTTTCATTTCTTCACTCAATTGTACAAACACCTGCCCCTCCGGACTTATTGAAACAAGGAATGCGTCAGTTTGTGGAGCCGCCTTAGAAGCCACTGAACTCGGAGGAGTAACCTCTATAGCTTCAGCTGGCTTAAATTCTGCGATAAGAATAAAGTAAGATAGCAAAAGGAAAGCTACGTCGCACATAGCTGTCATATCAATGTTGGTGCTACCTCTTTTTATTTTTGCTCTTCCCATTATTTTGCTTTTAATTTATTAGATACAAATTTCATAGAATTCCACAAATCCTTCTTTCATTATTTATATAATGAAGCAAAACTTTGTGTTAAAGTAAAACCTGATTCATCTATACCATAAGTAATGCCATCAATCTTGGTTGTAAATGCGTTATATGTAATGATGGCAACAGCAGAAGTACCAATACCTAATGCCGTATTATATAAGGCTTCCGAAATACCTTTTGAAAGTTCTCTTGCTGCTTCACCACCGCCAGATTCACCAAGGTTACTGAAGGAACGGATCATACCAATTACTGTTCCCAGCAAGCCTATCAGGGTAGCAACGGATGCCATCGTTGACAGGAATACAAGATTTTTTTCAAGCATTGGTAATTCAAGTGCCGTTGCTTCTTCCACTTCTTTTTGAATAGCTAAAACCTTTTGCTCGGTATTTAGCTCACCTGCCGTGATCATTTCTTTGTATTTACGAAGACCCGCCTTCATTACATTACCTACTGATCCTTTCTGCCTGTCGCATTCTGCCAGGGCCGCATCTACATCTTTATTAGCAAGATTATATTGAACCTTACGGATAAAATCACCGATTGAACCCTTGCCTGAAGCCTTAGAAACAGTCAACAACCTTTCTATCACAAATGTTAACACAATTAAAAAACAAGCTATCAAAACAGGTACTATAATTCCCCCTTCATACATCTTGGCAAGTGCACCTTTTGGGCCCTGATGGTCAGGCCAAAAGCCGCCTGCAGGATCTGGGGTAGTGAAATTACCTGGGGCTCCAATTATAAAACGCCATATAACATATCCTGCGATAATACAAACGAACGGTGCAATCCATGAAATGATGTTGCTTGATTTTTTTGCCTGAACCGATGTAGTAGGCGAGGTTGTGGACCTTACTGTTTCTGCC
>JBBJOK010000170.1:0-3419 GCA_037721545.1 Chitinophagaceae bacterium | reverse complement strand
TTTTTTTGCCTGAACCGATGTAGTAGGCGAGGTTGTGGACCTTACTGTTTCTGCCATAGTGTTAAGTTTTTAAGTGATTTAAGTTTTAGTTATATGTGGTTAAATAATTGATTGTACAATTCTACTGAAAAATATTTTTAAAAACAAAAAACAGTTTTTAATTTTTTATGCGGGCACACAAGTTAATAATTAAATAATACAAATCGACAGACTAAAAATATTTTTTAAACGATATAAAAAAAGTAACCTAATTCAATAACATTGCCGTATTATTAGTGAACATAAATTATTGAGTATTTAAATGAAAATTGCTTTAATTAGCGTATTCAGAATTTATTCATAGCGCAACGCTACTATAGGATCAAGCTTTGAAGCTTTATACGCCGGGTATAAGCCTGCAAATAAACCCACCAGTGAGCATACCATTATCCCTGTAAATACCCATCCCCATGGTACAATAAATCCTGTTTTTAGAACTATCCCAAAAAGATTACCTACCAGTACCCCTAAAATAATCCCAAAAACAGCCCCGATTAAACTTATAATAATGGATTCAAAAAGAAATTGTTGCCGAATACTAAGCCTGGTACCGCCCAGGGCTTTGATCAATCCTATTTCTCTCGTACGTTCGTTTACAGATACCAACATTATATTCATTAACCCAATAGCAGCGCCGATAAGTGTTATCAATCCGATAAATGCTGCTGCTGTTGTTATACTGCCTAAACTTTTTGTAAAGGCTTCCACAATGCTGTCGCTTTTGTCAACGAAAAAATTATTTTGTTCACTAAAATTTAATTTTCTAATAGGCCTGAAAGTACCGGTGGCTTCGCCTATTGCTATATTCATATCCTGAACATTACTCACCATTACCCCAATATTAAAAGTAGTATTTGAAGTGCTAAATAGCCTGCGGATATTATTATATGTAGTTATAACAACATTATCTGCATTTAAAAAAGCACTTGAACCTTTATCTTTTAATATGCCTATTATCCTGTATTTTATGTTGGCAACTTTTATAATTTTATCTACAGCCTTTTCAGGATTACCAAAAATTTTCTTTGCAACACTATTACCCAAAACACAAACACTTCTTCCGCTTTCTACGTCAAGTTTATTAAAATTTCTTCCGGCAGATAAGGTATATCCGCTTAACAGTAAATAATTTTCATCTCCTCCCTGTACAACAACATTAGGGTTAGTTTTTAATTTCTCATTATTCACTATTACATTTCTAGGGCCTCGTATGGAAATACTTACCAGGGCGGGAAATGCAAGCCTTTCTTTAAAAGCTTTTGCTTCTTCATATGTTATTATTTTTCCTGTATTAGAATTCTTTTCCTTTAACGCTCCTTTAGTGGTTTTTTTAACCTCATTATCATGTTTCCCCACTCGTATTTGTTTGTCTTTAAAACGAATACTGAAAGCATTGGCACCCATGGTAGAAAAACTTTCTGCAAGGCTTTGATTCATTGCCTGGATTGCTGTAATGATACCAATTAAAGCCATTATCCCAAATGCAATGATAGCTACCGTAATACTTGTACGGAGTTTATTACTTTTTACTGTTCTAAAAGCAAGAGAAAGGGTGTCTGAAACTTTCAATTTAAAAATGAGAATTAAATATAAAAATGAGAATTAAAACAATAACTATTTTACAATTTAAACCTTTAGTAATTATTAAGCCGCGTTATTTCCATTCTTTAATAATATAGCCAATCTATCACAAGGCCGGGAAAGATGCCTAAGATTATAATGATTGCAGCAGTAAAAATTAATAACCATTTAAAAGAAGGAGGGGCATCCATTTGATGATTGGCATCCTGTGCAGGCTCTTTAAAATACATAGCCTGAATTACCTTAAAATAATAATACGCACTAATTGCAGCACATAGTACGGCCAGTATTACCAGCCAAAAATGATTACCATTTTTAAGCGCTGCCAATAGCATATAAAGTTTTGCATTAAAGCCTGCCGTTAAAGGAATACCGGTTAACGACAATAAAAATATAGTTGCAGTGAAAGCGAGTATGGGATTTGTTTTACCTAAGCCATTAAACCCTTCAATGGTATAATCATTCATCCGTACCAAAACTGCGAATAAGCCAATGGAGGCAAGACTGTAAGCGATGGAATATAATATCAAACCTTCTTTAGCAGTATTATTTAAAGCAAATAATGCAAGCAACATAAAACCAGCCTGGGCAATACTTGAATAAGCCAGCATACGTTTTACGCTTTGCTGAAATACAGCAGTTAAATTTCCTATCAATAGGGTTGCTGCAGTAATAATTACAATCAGCATTTGCCATTGTGATTGCATTACCCCAAATGAATTTTGAAACAAACGAATGAACGCAACAAAGCCTGCAATTTTAACTATAGTTGCCATGAAAGAGGTGAATACTGTGGGAGCACCATCATACACATCGGGTGTCCAAAAATGAAATGGCGCCGCTGAAACTTTAAATGCCATGGATACTACTAATAATACTAAACCAACAGCAATCATATCAGGCAGAGAGCCTGAGCCAAGCTGCATAAGATCTATATTAAAAGAACCTGCGCTATTGCCCCCATATAAAAATGCAATTCCCATAAGCATGATACCTGTAGAAAAAGCGCCCATCAAAAAATATTTTAAAGAAGCCTCGTTGCTTTTCAAATTAAACTTATCACTGCCTGTGAGTATGTATAATGGTATTGACATTATCTCGATGCCCAAGAACAGCATCAATAAAGATTTAAAAGAAGAAGAAATGGCAACTCCACATAAAACAAAAAATATCAATGCAAAATATTCAGATACATGTTTACCTACCTTTTCAATGTCCCTGCCGTTTAATAAAAAATAAATAAGTGTACAGAAAAGAGCTACAGTATTAAAATGCAGTCCGAAATTATCAAACCGCAGCAAATTTTTTGTATCAATATCAAAAAAGATAAATCCCAAAAACTCAAGAATATTTGCCGTTAAAATAATGATCAATCCTGCTATTGCCCAATATTTAGGTACAGAAGATTTTTTAAAAAATACTCCTCCAAACATCATAATTACTCCCCAAATTGCAGATAATATAATTGCGTTCATAAATCCCAATCCGCCTTAGGCGGAGCTTTTAATTTTTAAATTGTTTGTTAAGCTATTAGACTTTGCTTAATTCACTTCCCTATTTTTCAAATACTTTATTTAACATATTTACTTAAACCCCATGGAAGCCGGATCCTGAAAATGACTTAAAACATTTTTTACCGTAGTAAGTGTTACATCAAAAACAGGCTTTGGATAAATTCCCAAAACAAAAATGAAGATCACAATTACAGTTAATGCTATCTTTTGCTTAGCTGTAACAAGTGATACTACTTTTGTTTGAATATTATCTACTCCATAAAAAACTTTCTGCACCATATTTAA
>JBBJOK010000169.1:0-6619 GCA_037721545.1 Chitinophagaceae bacterium | reverse complement strand
ATAAAACAACTCACTTTCAATGTGATAATTAGTTTCGCAAGATAATATTTAATATGAGTTTACAGGTTATCTGTTTTTAAAAAAGAATTTGCTTTATGTAATTAGAATTTATAGCTTATTTTTCCAGAGAAATTTATAAATACGTAGATAAACCAAAAACTAAATTGATGAAACGATTTGCACTAAAAATCCTTACACAACTAAGTTGTTTTATTTTACCGTTGACAGTTGTTGCGCAGCAAACAGAGGTAAAAGAAAAAGGTTTTGACCAGAAAATTGATGAATGGTTTGCACCAATAGCAAGCTGGTGGGAAGCTGTGGTTTTCTTTCCAATTCGGTTTTCTGAAACTGTTAGTGTGCCGTTTGTAGTGGTGTTATTAGTAATAGGAGCGGTGTTTTTCACTGTCTATTTTTCTTTTGTAAATATCAGGAAGTTTGGTTTAGCAATAAGGGTCGTTAGAGGTAAGTATGATTATCTTGATAAAGATGCTCCACATGTTCATCCAGAAGATTTAAATGTTACTGAGAAAGGCGATAATCCTGATACAATAAAAGATGAAGGTCACCATGGAGAGGTTAATCATTTCCAGGCATTGGCAACTGCTGTTTCAGGCACAGTAGGTTTAGGAAACATTGCCGGTGTTGCCGTGGCTGTTGCCGTGGGAGGGCCGGGTGCAACTTTTTGGATGATCGTCTGTGGTTTACTTGGTATGTCAACAAAATTTGTTGAATGCACGTTAGGAGTAAAATATCGTGACATTGATTCAAAAGGGATTGTATATGGAGGCCCTATGTATTATTTAAAAAGAGGTTTCCAAGAAAAAAATCTTGGAGGTGTTGGAAAAGTATTGGCAGCATTATTTGCCATTTTATGTATTGGAGGCTCATTCGGTGGAGGTAATGCATTTCAATCAAACCAGGCAACTGCACAAATTGTATCCATGATCGGTTTACAAGGTGGATCTTCAGGTTTTATAATCGGTTTAGTATTGGCTTTTTTAGTAGGTATTGTAATTATTGGAGGAATAAAAAGAATTGCTACTGTTACGGAAAAGATTGTTCCATTTATGGCTGCTTTATATATTCTTGCTTCATTGATTATCATATTCGCAAATTTTGGTTTGATAGATGATGCTTTTGGATTAATTTTTTCCGAAGCTTTTTCACCAACTGCAGCTGTAGGTGGTTTTGCCGGTGTGTTGATACAAGGATTTCGCAGAGCAGTATTTTCAAATGAAGCAGGGGCCGGTTCAGCTGCAATTGCTCACTCTGCAGTAAGAACAAAATATCCTGCCTCGGAAGGTATAGTTTCATTACTTGAACCTTTTATAGATACTGTGATTATCTGTACTATGACAGCTTTGGTAATTGTTATTTATAATATGCAGGGGCATTTTGTTTATGGTACTCCAGGTAATTTAGGAGGTGTTGATCTTACGTCGGCAGCATACAATGATGTAATACCGAATTTCTCATATGTGCTAACCGTTGCAATTGTTCTTTTTGCTTTCTCTACTATGATATCATGGTCTTATTATGGATTGCAGGCCTGGAAATATTTATTTGGCAGAAGTAAAACTTCTGACCTTAGTTATAAATTATTGTTTCTTGCTTTTGTTGTAATTGGTGCATCTGCAACATTAAATTCAGTAATCAGTTTTTCGGATGCAATGATCCTTGCAATGGTATTTCCGAATATGATCGGATTATTCTTTTTGTTCCCAAAAGTGAAAGAAGAACTGAATAGATATTTAGTTGCAATCAAAACCAGAAAATCATAAAAACTATGAGTATATTTTTGAAAAAACCAATGAGCGAATTAATGGCCGAAAGCGGTGATGCCGACAAAGGATTAAGACGTACGCTTACAGCAGGATCGCTTGTAGCACTTGGTATAGGAGCCATTATTGGAGCAGGCTTATTTGTTAGAACTGCTGCAGCTGCAGCACAGAATGCAGGTCCTTCAGTAACGCTGGGATTTATTGTTGCTGCTATCGGTTGTGCGTTAGCAGGTTTATGTTATGCGGAGCTTTCATCATCTATTCCAATTTCAGGAAGTGCTTATACCTACACATATGCTACAATGGGAGAATTTATGGCATGGATAATTGGTTGGGATCTAATGTTAGAATATGCTGTAGGTGCTGCAACTGTAGGCATCGCCTGGAGTGAATATTTAAATAATTTGCTTGTGAACGTATTGCACGTTAGCCCAATTCCTTACCAGTGGTCTCACTCTCCATTTGAACATTCCCTGGATGGAGTAAATGGTATTATGAATATACCTGCATTTGTAATTATTGCATTGTTGAGTTTGTTATTGATTAAAGGCACTAAGGAATCTGCATTTGTAAATGGTATAATTGTAATTACAAAAGTGGCGATCGTTATATTGATTATTATTTTAGGATGGGGTTTTATTGATTCCGCTAATCATACACCTTACATACCTGAAGCTGGTACTTACACAGATCACCAGGGTATATCGCATACTTACGGAGGTTTGATGGGAATTCTAGGTGCAGCCGGCGTTGTTTTCTTTGCATTTATTGGTTTTGATGCAGTAAGCACCGCAGCACAGGAAACTAAGAATCCAAAAAAAGCAATGCCGATTGGTATTTTAGGTTCACTGGCTATCTGTACTGTTTTATATATTTTATTTGCTCATGTATTAACTGGTATAGCCCCGGTTGAATTTTTCAGAACTACCGGAAAAGAAGCATCAGTAGCACAAGCTATTGATAGGTTTATGCCTGGGTACTCATGGCTCGGCAAATTGGTAACAGTTGCAATTCTTGCTGGTTTTTCCTCTGTAATACTTGTAATGCTTTTAGGACAAAGTCGTGTTTTTTTCTCTATGAGCCGTGATGGACTAGTGCCAAAAATATTTAGCGATGTACATCCTAAATTTAAAACTCCCTATAAAGCAAACCTGATATTTATGGTCGTTGTTGGTGCTTTTGCAGCTTTTGTTCCGGGTGATATTGTAGGTGATATGACTAGTATAGGGACGCTATTCGCATTTATGTTAGTTTGTGTTGCGGTAATCATCTTAAGAAAAACAGATCCTGATATGCCAAGATCTTTTAAAACACCATTAGTACCTTTAGTACCTATATTGGGTGTTATTGTTTGTGGAGCGATGATAGTAGGTTTGGGATGGACAAATTGGTTAAGGCTTGGGGGCTGGTTAGCAATTGGTGTTTTGATTTATTTCATATACAGCAAAAAACACAGTAAGCTTCAACATGGGAAAATGGTAAAACCAAAAGATCCAATAGATCCATTAAATCCGATGTAAAAAATATTTATTAATTTATGTAGAAACCGTCCTGATTGCAGGGCGGTTTTTCTTTTTCCTCAACCAGCTAAAATCGTATGCTATTATCAAACAGCATCGGATAAAGAAGTAAAATTAAAATCTTTAATTTTCATTGGAGGAATCATATTTCCTGAGATGCGAACGGGTTTACCCACAGCCACTAAATTAGTAAGCATATTTGCAGGGCTTTCATTGAATCTAAAATTTTTAACCGCATGCTTAATTTTGCCATTCTCGATGTAAAATGTCCCATCACGTGTAAGCCCGGTAAATACTAATGTCTGCGGATCTACCGCACGTATATACCAAAACCTTGTAACTAAAATACCTTTTTCGGTTTCTTTTATAAGGTCTGATTGTGATTGGTTAGTTCCGCTCATTATAAATCCAGAGGGGGAAGGAAGCGAATTCACTCCCTTGGTATTTGCCCAATATCTTGAATAGTAAAGATTTTTAAGAATACCATTTTCTATCCATGATATTTTTTCCTGCCTGCGTCCATCGAGTGCAAATGGGCTGCCTGGATTATCAATGTTGAAGGGATCAGAATAAATATGAACGTTTTCTTTAAAAAGTTTTTCGCCTATTTTATTACCACCACCTTTTCTACCAAAAAAACTTCTGCCTTCGTCGGCATTTCTAGCGTCCAATGTATTTATCAGGAGTTGTAATAACTCACCGCCAGCTTCCGGTTCCAGGATTACAGTATATTTTCCCGGCGCCAATTCTTTAGCATCTCTTGAAGCAATTGCTTTATTCATTGCAATTTCAGTTACTGCCTTTGTATTTAATCTGGAAGCATCAGTAAAATTTTGCGTTGCATATCCAGAACCCTTTTCATCTGCAGTTCTTACAGTAATTGAAAAATCACCATTGGTTATTTTATTATATCCATATAATCTTTTGCTGTTTCCAATGGCAATAAAACCTGTATTATCCTGTAGATAACCTGCTGCAGTTAATTTTTTATTTATGCATGGCTGGATGCTTGCAAAAGCTGCATTTGCCCTGTAAAGAGGATTTATCTTTGATGTGTTTTCTGAATACGTGTTTGATTTTGAATATTGCTGAGGACCCAACAGGGACATATATTCAGGATTTTCAGGAGCAAGCCTTGCAATTTCTTCTGATCGTCTCAAGGTTTTTTCCAATGATATGTCATCAAATTCATTGATTGTTGCCGTGCCACTGCGTTTTCCAAATATTGATGTAACTGCAAGTGAAAGGTTATCTGCCTCGCCACTTGTTGAAACAGTATTTCGGGCATACCGGATATTACCTATACGTTCGCCAATTAGGGTTACGCTTGTTTCATCTGCTTTAGCATAAGATAAAACTTTGTCAATAATTTTTTTTGCTTCTTGTTCATTTAGCATTGCCATGTATTGCTCTTAAATATTTGCTGAAGAATTGGTATTTATAATATTTACATTATTGAAACGGCTGGTAGAGCTGCCATGTGATACGGCACTTACCTGGCTGGGCTGTCCTTTGCCATCACGGAATGTACCAAATGAGCGGTAGTCATCCTTGTCGCAGATCTCAACACATGAATTCCAAAATTGTTGCGTGTTGGACTGATAAGCCACATCATCGAGCATACCTGTGATCTTACCATTTTTTATTTCATAAAAAACCTGACCTCCAAATTGAAAATTGTAGCGTTGCTGGTCAATAGAATAAGATCCGCGACCTAAAATGTAAATTCCATTTTCAACCTTTTTAATCATATCATGCACATTCAATTTTTCTTTACCGGCCCGAAGAGAAACATTCGGCATCCGCTGAAATTGGGCAGAGTTCCAGCTATCAGCATGACAACAACCATGCGATTGTTTTTGCCCCAGCATATGCACTTGGTCTCGTGTTGCCTGGTAATTAATCAAGGTTCCGTTTTTAATAAGTTCCCATTCTTTTCCTGGAACACCTTCATCATCATACCCAACCGTATTAAGAAAATGGGGTTGAGTTCGGTCTGCTACAATATTTACAATATTACTTCCAAAATTAAACTTACCTGATTTCCATTTATCAAGAGTTGCAAAAGAAGTTCCAGCATAATTAGCTTCATACCCTAAAACCCGGTCAAGCTCTAAAGGATGTCCGATAGATTCATGAATAGTTAACCCGAGATGGTTTGGATCTAAAACAAGATCGTATTTTCCAGGCTGTATAGATTTAGCTGTATGCTTTTCCTTAGCCTGTTTTGCTGCCTGTACTGCATCTTCAACCATATCATATGAATACCGGTAAAGTATTAAATCATTAGGGCCACTGATTTTTTCAGAAGCTTTGCCAGCAAGATATTCATAACCCATTCCCATTGGTGCACTAAGTGCATCCCTTGTTTTAAATTTACCTGTTTGTTTGTCAACAACGGTAACAGTAAACGTTGGCCATAAACGATGTATATCCTGTTCAATATAAGAACCATCCGTTGAAGCAAAATATTTTTGTTCATTTACAAAAGACAAACTTAAGCTATAAAACCTGCACCTACTTTCATAGCTTCACTATTAACTTTCATTAACAAATCAATTTTATCTTTAACCGGAATTTCAAATGAATTTATCTCAATGGGGGTTTTCCAGTTTTTCTCCCCAAGCCCTTGCTGATATGCTAATTTTACGGGCTCTCGTTGCAATTACGCATTAGCTTTTGCAATAGCTGCCGCAGATTGAGCACATTTAATAACACTACCCTCTGTTACTTCGCTGGTTGCTGAAAAACCCCAGGTTCCATTCACAATAACACGAATGCCAATACCATAAGATTCTGAATTGGCAATGCTTTGTACTCTGGTTTCTCTTGTAGAAATATTCTGTTGAAGATATCGCCCAATGCGAACATCTGCATAACTGGCACCTTTTGATTTTGCGGTATTTAAAGCAATATCTGCCAAAGATTTTTTTGCAGATCTGTCAATATATTCATTTAAAAAATGAGAAGGATCAACAGGATTGCCTAATAAAAAATCCGGCATCATAAGGGCGCCAATGCCCATTGATGACAGTTGCAAAAAATCTTTTCTTTTCAAAATGGATTATTTTGGTGGTTGTGTGATATTTTTTATTTTCTTTTTATCAGATCAAATCTACAAAATCAATTTAATCCGGAAACTCCTTTTTCAGAAATGCTTCTATATTATTTATTATAACAAAACATAAAAAAAGGCGATAACAATTGTTATCGCCCAGGGAAATAAATAAAATATGATTTAAAATGGGAGATCGTCTGCAGATTCGGAAATTTCACTCATACGTGATGTTGCATTATTTGATGCAGCGCCAGAAGTGG
>JBBJOK010000168.1:0-6625 GCA_037721545.1 Chitinophagaceae bacterium | reverse complement strand
AATTTGAATTGTGTATTCTTCCATTACTTGATTTGCTAAGAGTTTTTTTGCGGCTTCTTCAGCAATTGAAGCAGCTGCATCTTTTGTTGCTGCTTCAATTTGTAAATTAATGTGCTTACCAATTCTTACATCAGTGATATTTTGTAAGCCAAGATTTTTCAAGCCATCAGACACTGCTTTTCCCTGGGGATCTAATAATTCCTTTAAAGGCATAACTTTTACTTCGGCGGTAAACATCATTTGAGTTGATTTTTATTTACAAGAGATAAGATAAAATAAGTGATAAAAACTACCGGCACTGCTATCCACTGCAAAAAAACTGCACTTATAAGTGCTATCACAATTAATATCAATTTTGGTAAATTATTTTTTATCGTGTAATCTTTAAACTTCAATCCCATAAAGGGAATATTGCTGATCATTAAAAAGCTTAGCAACAATATTAAACCATATAGGAACCATTTATTTATCAATATACTGCCAATGCCAAATGTAGCGGCATTAAAATGCAATATCAAAGGGAAAGAAGCTATTAATAAACCTACTGCCGGAGTAGGAAGTCCCGTGAAATTATAAGATTGCGATTCCTCTATATTGAACTTTGCCAGGCGATAGGCCGCTGCACAACTCAAAATAAATGCGGGGATTAACCAACCCATAGATATCTCCAGTCCATTTTCTTCTCTTGCGAAACTAAGACGGAGTAACTGGTATAAAATTGTTGCCGGAGCTACGCCAAAGCTTACTACATCCGATAATGAATCTAGTTGCTTACCGATACCAGAGGTAGCACGTAAAAGGCGGGCAACAAAACCATCCAAAAAATCAACAATGCCCGCAAGCCCAATAAAAACTGCAGCCCATGTTAGTTTTTCGGGGATATTGAAACTGCTGCCACTATATTCATCATTTACATACATTATCACTGATTCTGTTTGCAACGCAAACACAATTGCGATGCATCCAAAGAATAAATTTAAAAGAGTAAAAAAGTTGGGAATCTGTTTCATAATTCAGATAAATCTTCTTTTGAAAATGTTCTTGTCACAAAATGTTTCTTACCTGCGGGGTCAAGAGATAATTGCCAGATCTTAAGATTTTGATTTTGAAAGGCATGAATATCGGTTTACTTAGAAATACTCTGTGGGGCGTGAACAATTGACCGTTGACGATTATCCTCCGGCTTCATCAACGTTTCAATTTCTTCAACGGTTATAGGGATATTTTTCATCAAATCTTTGTTTCCATTCCGGGTTACCCAAAAATTATTTTCTATTCTTATTCCCATTTGTTCTTCTTCAATATAAATACCGGGCTCAACGGTAAATACCATCCCGGCTTTTATGGGTTCTGTCCTGGTACCGAGGTCATGCACATCTACACCCAAATGGTGGGAAATACCATGGTACAAATATTTGCGGTAAGCCCTGTTATCAGGATCTTCATTTTTTACATCTGATTTTTTGAGAAGACCTATTTTTTGAAAAACCATTGTTGCCTCCTCTCCTACTTTTTCTGTATAGTCAATTATACTTATACCTGGTTTTAAAATACTCACAGCATATTGATGCAACTGTAAACAGGCATTGTAAACCGTTTTTTGCCTTCGGCTAAACTTTCCATTAACAGGAACTGTTCGTGTAAGATCAGCAGCATAATTACCATAACTGGCACCAAAATCCATTAATATTAATTCCCCGTCTTTACACTCTTTGTTATTACTTACATAATGCAAAATTCTTGCACTGTCTCCACTGGCAATTATACTTCCATAAGCTGTACCTGTAGCTCTTTGTGATAGAAACGAATGCCATATTTCTGCCTCAATTTCATATTCCGTTACGCCTGGCTTAATAAATTGCAATAATCTTCTGAAAGCAACATCTGTAATATCCATTGCTTTTTGCATTACTTCAATTTCCAAAGCAGATTTAATAGCTCGTAATTCTTTCAAAATTTTGGAACTTCGCCTGTAGTTATGCAAAGGATAACGGTTGCGCATTTCTTTTGCATACCGGTAATCTCTTACTGGAACTACGTTTGCTTTGCGATCATTCTCATTCGTATTTAAATAAATTATATCCGCATAATGTATCCACGGCTGCAGCATCGCATCAAGACTATCCAGCCAAACAATTGTTTTTATTCCTGAAATGTTTTGCCCTTCTGTAGAAGTTAGCCGGTGCCCGTCCCACTTTTCTTTTAATTCATTTGGGCGTACTAATACCAATACTTCTCTGTATTTAGCATCTGGGTTATCCGGAAATAATACCAGCATTGTATCTTCCTGCTCAATACCTGTAAGCCAGTATAGGTCAGCATTTTGTTTAAAGGGATGAAGTGAGTCACCATTAGTAGGTAGTTCATCATTGCTATTAAAAATTGCTATGGAGTTCTTTTCCATCTTATCAGTAAATCGTTTCCGGTTCTGAATAAAGATGTCGCAATTGAGAGGGAGATATTTCATTTTAAAATAAATTTAACCGCTGCAATATACAAAGCCATGTTCTAAATATTTATCTCCCCGGTTTAAGCGTGTTAAAAGTGATGCAAAAAACGCAATAAAAAATCAAAAAAACGATTGTGGTAAGGCAATCCCCTTTTATCTTTACAAACACAACAAACGATTGTTATATGTCAGTACCCACTATGCTTTCATTGCCGAAGAATGCATTTATAAATCTTGGAATAAAATCCGCAGAAAATGTACACTACCAATTAACCCCCGAGGAGTTAACGGAACAAACGATTGCAAGAAAAGAAGGTGTTTTGAATGATTCGGGAGCGCTTGTTATAAAAACAGGAGAATTTACGGGACGCAGCCCTAAAGACAAATACATTGTAAAAGATGATCTTACCTCGGATTCTGTGCATTGGAATGATTTTAATATTCCCATCGAACCAAAATATTTTGATCAGTTATATAAAAAGATGCTCAGCCATCTTGAAAATAAAGAAATTTGGGTTAGAGATTGCTATGCCTGTGCTGACCCTGAATACCAACTGAATATCAGGGTAATAAATGAAAACCCATGGAGTAATTTATTTGCTCATAATATGTTTTTGCGTCCTAAAGAAGAAGGGCTTGAAAATTTTAAACCTGACTGGCATATTATACAGGCGCCAACATTTAAGGCTATTGCAGCAATTGATGGAACACGGCAGCACAATTTTGCTATAGTAAACTTCACTAAAAAAATTATAATTATTGGTGGTACAGGCTATACAGGTGAAATGAAAAAAGGAATTTTCACCATTCTGAACTTCATTCTTCCGCATGATAAACATGTATTAAGTATGCATTGCTCTGCTAATATGGGTGATGCCGGAGATACTGCAATATTTTTTGGCTTAAGCGGAACAGGCAAAACAACTTTGAGTGCTGATCCCAAAAGACATTTAATAGGTGACGATGAACATGGATGGACGGAGAATACCGTATTTAATTTTGAAGGGGGCTGTTATGCAAAAACCATTGACCTAAGTGAAGAAAAGGAACCGGAGATCTATCATGCCATACGCCCCGGAGCCTTATTGGAAAATGTAACTTTTGCAGAAGGAACAAATAAAATAGACTTCTCAAGCAAAAAAATTACCGAGAATACAAGAGTTAGCTATCCTTTACATTTTATTAGCAACGCATTAGAACCTTCAATCGGTAATACTCCGAAGAATATTTTCTTTTTAACAGCAGATGCTTATGGAATTCTTCCACCCGTAAGTAAATTATCCGCAGGGCATGCGATGTACCAGTTTGTTTGCGGTTATACTGCAAAGGTTGCCGGCACCGAAGCAGGCGTAACAGAGCCAAAAGCTACGTTCAGCGCATGTTTTGGAGCGCCATTTTTACCATTGCACCCCGTACAATATGCTGAAATGCTGGGTAGAAAAATAAGAGAACAAAAAGTAAATGTATGGATGATAAATACGGGCTGGAGCGGGGGGGCCTACGGTACAGGAAGCAGAATTAAACTTTCTTATACAAGAGCTATGATCACAGCCGCACTGGATGGAACATTGGATAAAGCAGAATTTGAGGCACATCCGGTATTTGGAATGATGATGCCCAAAGAATGCCCGGGTGTACCTTCGGAAATTTTAAACCCAAGAAATACATGGGCGAATAAAGAAGACTATGATGCAAAAGCAAAAGATCTTGCTGAACAATTTATTAAGAATTTCTCAAAATATGCCAGTGCTGCAGGGAAGGAAACTTTAAGTGCTGCCCCAAAAGTGTAAAAATCTTTTTTTAGAACAAGCCATATAACTGGGCATCAACCTGGTTAATTATTTTGCCGAGATCTTCATCATTTTCAGCAAATTTATTTTTATCTGCATCAACAATCAATAAAGGGCCTTCTTTGTAGCTACCAATCCATTTGTTATAAAATTCATTTAGCTTTTTTAAATAGTCAAGCCGGATATTTTCCTCATATTCTCTTCCACGCTTTTGAATTTGAGCAACCAATGTTGGTACGGATGCATTAAGATATATAAGCAGATCTGGTGGCTTCACCATGCTTTTAAGTGTTTCAAAAAAAGAGTAATAATTGTCAAAATCTCTTTTAGCCATTAACCCCATATCGTGCAAATTCGGAGCAAAAATATTTGCATCTTCATAAATTGTCCTATCCTGGATTACAGTTTCGGTACCCCGATAAATTTCAAGCAATTGAGTTAACCGGCTATTTAAAAAATATATTTGAAGATTAAAACTCCAACGTGGCATCTCTTCATAAAAATCATTGAGATATGGGTTATGATCAACATCTTCAAACTGAGGTATCCATTTATAATGCTTGCTTAATAATTCAGTTAATGTTGTTTTGCCAGAACCTATGTTTCCGGCTACTGCAATGTGTTTTGGTTTTTTAGCTTTTGCCATAAAAATTCGAAGATCGAAGTATGAAAATCTAAAATAAACAATATATCCTCATAATCACTTGAATCGCAAAAATGAGGGCTAAATAAGCTAAAAATAATTTAAGCCCATGGCTTGTCTTACTATTCTAATGGTAGCTTCTGAACTTTTACGTGCTTTCTCGGCACCTTGTTTCATTACTTTGCTTAAATATTTTTCATCTTTTAAAATACTGTTTACTTTTTTACGTATAGGAGAAATAAATTTTATCATATCCTCAGCCAGTTGTTTCTTTAAATCACCATACCGAATATTACAATTGTTATAATCATCTTCATATTTCTTTGTTATATCACTTGAAGAAACAAGATTCATCAATAAAAAAATATTATCAATATACTGTGGCTTTACAGCATTATTCTCTGTAGGCCCACTGTCTGTTTTTGCCTTCATCACTTTCTTCCTTATTGATTCATCATCATCTGCGAGGTATAAAGTTGCTAACTGATTTTCACTTTTGCTCATTTTACCTTCACCATCCAGCGAAGGAACTTTTACCAGGTTGTTGCTGTAATTAAATGCAACCGGTTCAGGAAACACGTTACCATAACGATGATTGAATCGGTTGGCAAAATTTCTTGCCATCTCCAGGTGCTGTTCCTGATCTTTCCCTACAGGTACATATTTGGCACGATGCAACAGAATATCTGCTGTTTGTAAAACAGGATAGGTTAGTAACCCTGCATTTGCATTATCGGGCTGTAATCGAATTTTTTCTTTAAAAGTTGCTGTTTTTTCCAACTCACCTTTGTAAGCAAGCATATTTAAATACAGATACAATTCCGCGGTTTCGTACACGTGGCTCTGGCAATACAAAGCAACTTTATCAGGGTCAAGCCCACAGGCAATATTTTCTGCCAAAACACGATGCACATTAGCTTTCAGAAGTTTTGTATCAGGATGTGTTGTTAATGAATGCAGATCGGCCACCATAAAAAAGCATTCGTATTCATCCTGCATTTTTACATAATTGCGGATAGCGCCAAAATAATTACCCAGGTGAAGAAAACCTGTTGGGCGAATACCACTCATTACAATCTCTTTTTTTTTCTTCATAACAAGACGAAGATAAGAAGCTAATTGAGAAACATTGAATAGAGGTTACCAACTAAAATATTCTCATTTTCAATTCCATTGTTAAACCTATTTTTGTTTAAAGTATTGATGTCACCATCTTTTAAAAATATCAACTATATATTTCTAAACCATTTAAAAGTCCAGTTTGACATTTAATAAAAATATTGAAGACAGTAATGATGTAACTACTCCCAGGTTGGGAACAAGAGGCATTATTCATCTAGATAAAATAAATAAAAGTTACTACCTAGGGCAGCAGGAATTAAAAGTGCTAAAAGGTATTTCTATGGATATTTTTAAAAACGAATATGTGGCTTTAATGGGTCCCAGCGGAAGTGGTAAATCTACTTTGATGAATATTTTAGGTTGTCTTGATTCTCCATCAGGAGGAAAATATATTTTAAATGAAAAAGATGTGAGCAAAATGCCCGACAACGATCTTGCTGATGTTCGCAATAAAGAAATTGGATTTGTGTTTCAGCAATTTAATTTATTATCAAGATTAACAGCGGCTGAAAATGTAGCACTTCCGCTGGTTTACAATGGTACCCCAAAAAAACAAAGGCTGGAACAGGCGCTTGAAATGCTTAACAGGGTTGGCCTTGCAGACCGAAGCCATCATAAACC
>JBBJOK010000167.1:3562-6647 GCA_037721545.1 Chitinophagaceae bacterium | reverse complement strand
GTTTCCATAAAGTGGATAGCGTCATTAATTAATGCAGAGCTGTTAGGTAATGATGCTGCTGAGGTTACCGGAATAAACGAAATTCATTCTGTTGAGAAAGGAGACATCATTTTTGTTGACCATCCAAAATATTATAGTAAAAGTTTAAACAGCGCTGCCAGTTTCGTCATAATAAATCAAAGAGCGGAAGTGCCCGAAGGCAAAACTTTATTAGTTGTAGAAGAACCTTTTGAAGCATATTTAAAAATTGTAAAACATTTTCATGCTTTCATTCCTCCTACAAAAATGATCAGCGATACAGCTATTATCGGCAAAGATGTCACCCTGTTTCCAAATGTATTTGTTGGCAATAATGTAAAAATTGGCTTTGGTTGCATTATTCATCCTAATGTATCTATTTATGATAATTGTGTAATCGGGAACAATGTGGTGATTCATGCGGGCTCAGTTATAGGTTGTGATGCATTTTATTTCAACACAAAAAAAAGCAGGAATATTTGGTTTAAAAAAATGCAAAGTTGCGGCAGGGTTGTAATTGAAGACAATGTGGAAATAGGTGCTAATTGTGCTATTGACAGGGGCGTTAGTGCTGATACGGTGATTGGGCAAGGATCTATATTAGATAACCTTGTACACCTGGGGCATGAAGTGGTTTTGGGTAAAAATTGCATACTTGCAGCTCAGGTGGCCATAGCCGGCGCTTCAAAAATAGGAGATGGTGTAACACTTTGGGGGCAGGTTGGTGTGAATAAAACTATTACCATTGGAGACAATGCAGTAGTAATGGGGCAGGCGGGTGTTACCGGCAGTATCGCAGGAAACAAAACATATTGGGGAACCCCAATTGAAGAATTTTACAGCAAGCGAAAAGAGCTTGTATTTATAAAACGCCTGCCTGAAATATGGGATAAGGTAAAAAATTTAACGGGCAAAGAGAAAAAATAGAAACCTTTTTACAAAGGCTTCTTATAATCGTATGGCAGCATATTTCCAATTTTTTCAAACCCCCAATAACCATTTGTCGTGATGTCTGTTTGCTCAAAAAAATAACCATTTTCTTCGATAACAAGTGTTTCGCCCCTTGCAACACTTAAGGTGGAAACCTGAAAATCTTTTTTTGCTTTTGGGTCAAAAGTAAAATATGCTTCCTCCGGTTTTGCTTTATTATAAATAACAATCATGTCGGGTTGATTAGGCCGAAAGTCAACGGTGTTAGTACTATCATCCCGGGTATAGTTTAATGCGAGGTAAGGGTTTTTTAATGGAATGGTCTTTTCTTCATCATTATTTTTTACAAGAAACTGCACTTCAAAACCTTCATCCGGCAACGTTTTATTGTAGAGGCTGCGCATGAAATGTAATAATGATCCCTGATAGGCTTTATCCCGGTTTTGTTGCCAGATAATTCCTTTTTCAGCCGTACCCTGCATTTCTTCAAATAGGGGATAGCCAATAAATTGAGCGGTATTATTGTCATATTCATAGGTAAATGAATCTATGGCAAATTTAATATTATACCCTAAAGCAAAATTCTCAACTAACAATGGCTCTGATGCTAAAACCTTTAAACGGTTTCTTTTTTTGCTGAAGTAAAATCTTAAGACTTCGGGATTTTTTATAAATGTTTGCTGACTGAATTCACCATTGCCAACAAAATTCTCAGTAAAGAATTGTCCATATTTTTGCCAACCATCTTTTACTTCATTAGATGCTACAACAGAAACTTCTGCCAGAGACTTTTCTTTGGGCTTTACTTCAATTACCAGATTTTTTTCATCACCTGTTGCATTGTTTATCCGCATGCTTTCCGTTTCATATCCGGTGAAAGTTACTACCAGCTCATAACCACCGTTAGGCAATTTTAGCGTAAAATTGCCTTCAGCATTTGTGGCCACACCAAAAGTGGTGTTTTGTGCAAACACGGATGCTCCCTGTAAAGGCAACCTTGTTTCCTTGTCAATTATTTTACCTGATATACTATAATGAGATATTTGACATAAAGTGAAAGTTGAAAAAAATAAACAAGCAAAAAATAAAAAGCTGTACTTCATATAATTAGTTTAGAGGCGCTATTGTTTTATAGATGATTAATTTGTTTTAAAGTTGCACAGGTGTTTTTTATTGTTTCGTTAATTGGTGTGTATGTAAAATCCGGGACTGTTTTTAAAAATTTGCTATTGTCAAAGTATGCTTTAGCAAGTGCCGTATTAGCTGTTTCCCTTGTTACTAAAGCGTCTCTTCCTGTAAATAAAGATTTGAGGGCCTCCCACCTCCACACTATTGCTGCAATTAATGGAGTTACATTTTTTTGCGGTATTTTTTTTCCAAAGCAATTCGCAATATTTGTAAATATTTCTTTGTAAGATAAATTTTCAGCATTTAAAATAAATCTCTCGCCGCTTATTTCACTATTCATTAACATGATCATTGCTCTTGCTACATCTTTAACATCCACAACACCTGTTACCCCTTCAGAGTACCAGGGAAATTCATTGTATGCAGATCTAAAAAGTTCTGATGATCCTTTATTCCAATTGCCACTACCAAGTATAATAGAAGGGTTTACAATAACAGCATCCAGGCCTTCACCAATTGCACGCCATACCTCCATTTCCCCAAAATATTTTGATTTTCCGTATGAGCTGTTACTACTTTCTTCCGTCCAATTCATTTTTTCCGTGATAAATTCATTTTCTCTTATTCGCCCTAAGGCAGAAACAGAACTAACATGAACCATTTTGTTTACGCCTGCATCCAATGCAGCATTCACAACATTTGCAGTTCCTTCAATGTTTATTTTGAATAATTGCTCTTTGTGTTTGGCGCTGAACGAAACCATGGCTGCACAATGATAGAGCTGCGTTATTCCCTGCATAGCATCCTCCAATTCAGATGTATCAAGGATGTCACATTTTACCGGTGTAACATTTAGGTGATTGATAGTTAGCCGCGTAGTATTATAAATTGCTTTTACTTTATTTCCCTGTTCCAGTAATTGAATGATTAATTCTGACCCCACAAGCCCTGATCCTCCGGTAACTAATATCATAAAAAGCAAGATAATGTAATAAGTAAAATCTTTGTT
>JBBJOK010000167.1:0-3462 GCA_037721545.1 Chitinophagaceae bacterium | reverse complement strand
TGTAATTCGCTATCTCAGCATCTTCATCCCTTACCTTTTGTGGTAAACCTTCTTTCATTAAATTGGAATAACTCATAGGAGAGTTAACATTATTTTGCAGCGACAATGCCAGTGGCTGAGCTTCGCTATCATCAGTAACAATTGTTACAAACATATTTTGTGTTTGCAGATATTTTTTTACGGCCTTATTTACGTCATCCACAGTAAGTTTTGCGAGCAACGCATCCATCTCTTTTATATAATCCTTTCTGCCATAATATTTTGAATCAAGTAAAAAGCCCAACTGGCTTTCCGGTGTTTGAATATAAAGTTTATTATAGCTGCGTAAAAATTGACGTGTTACTTCAAAATCTTTTTTACTCATGCCATTTTTAATTAGCATGTCAAGTTCACGAATTGCTAAACGCAGCGCAAATTGTGCATGCCCTGTTTGTATATCACTTAATTCAGTGTATTGTTTTTTTAAGCCTTCAGCTATCTGCACCGGTCGTATCCACATAGAAAAATAATTTGCTGACCTAGGAACTCCCGTTGCAGGTAACATATTGCCCCCGCCATTTTCATACCATTCAATGTATGAGTAGTCACCATAATTCATAGAGCGAACATCACGCATTTTATCATACAATTTTCCATAGCTTTTTCTATGCTCACCCAAATATGAATTGGCAACCATCAATGCTGCAAAATCATTACTGCTTCTGGTTATCGCCAATGGCGCACCTGTAAATATTGCTGACCCTAATGCATCAGGTTTTGAAATAATTTCCACTTCAATTCCATCAGGCATATTGGCTTTTATTGATTGTGGTATTATTGGTGGTGTACCCGATAATTGAGCTAAATCATTTTTAAGTGTAGTTAAAAAAGCAGGGGTATAATTTCCGGCAATACCTACTGTTAGGTTATTTTTTGTGAAGAAGTTTTTATAATGAGTTTTTATATCATCAAGTGTTATGGAAGTAACTCCTTTTGATGTACCCAGTATCATGTGCTGATATCTTGTATTTCTAAATAACAGATCTTCCAAAGCGAGCTTGTTGTAATCTTCATCGGATGATGACCTGATAACCTGGTCTACATAATTTTGTTGATTAGATTTTATACGTGTGAAATCTTCCTGTGTAAAAGATGGAGTAAGTATTAACCCCTTAATAATGGGATAAAATTTTTCAAGAAAATCTTTGTGAACCGTAAATGTAAAAATGCTTACTTCCTTATCTGTGCCTGCATTAAATCCGGCAGCCATAGGATAAATAAATTCTCTTATCTGTTTATTGGTCATTTTGTTTGTGCCGCCAGAAGTAATAAGATTTGCAGTGGCTGCCGTTAAGCCTTCTTTGCCAATGGGGTCGCTTATAGACCCATTACCGAACATAAGCTTAATAATTATTTTGTTTGATAAAGGCTGTTTAAGCTCAATCACCTGCTGGCATATACCGGCAATCGCGATCATCAAAAAACAAATAGACAATATGGATAGGAATAATATTTTTTTCATAATGAATTTTTCTTTAATAAAAATTATTTTACCCCGCCTTCCTCGCCGGGGCCTATAGTGCCGATGGTTAATGTTTCAGAAACAAAATATTTTTTGGCAGCATTCATAATATCCTGTGCCGTTACTTTATCATACAATGCATAATAACTATTCAGCGACTCAGGATTGCCGGTAAGCCATACTGCCTGCGCCAGATTATTTGCGATCTGGTCAGGACTATCCAACCGCATTGCAAAACTGTATTTTAAAAATGATTTTGTATCTGCCAGCTTTTTTGCATCAACAGGTTTTGTTTTTGCTTGCTCCAACGCTTTCCAAATCTCATCTTTTATGTATTGCATATCAGCAGCCTTAACAACAGATGCTCCTATAGATGCGAGGTAACTATCCACCGTAGACTGTGCATTACCGCCTATTGATCTGGCTTTTTGCTCTTTTACTACCAGGCGCTGGTATAACTCGGATGATTGCCCTAACATGGCAAGAAAATAAATATTAAGCGCCGGCAGGTCTATTGACTTATCAGAAAATGCGGGGCCTTTAAAATTAAGACTGATGTAAGGAGGGAAGCCAGTATTTTTTACATGGGCAAACCTTGTTCCCAGCTGTGTAGGTTCCGCTTCCATTGTGGGTTTATAATTTCCCTGCTTCCAGTTGCCAAAATATTTTTGTGCATAGCGGTTCACATCTACCTGCATTACATCTCCAACTACTATAATAGTGGTATACTCGGGCCGATAAAAACGGTCAAAAAAAGTGAGCGAATAATCATACTGGTTGGGCATATCCACTACATCTTTAAAAAAGCCCATTGTAGTATGCTTGTAGGTATGCTTATCAAAGGCAGTGCTTACCACTTTCTCATTAAGTTGTTGAAAAGGGCTTGCAGAGTTTTTCGTGTACTCACCTTTAACGGCACCTGCTTCAGTTTTAAAATCATGAACGGCATATTTAAGATTTTGGAAACGGTCAGCTTCCACCTCTATCATTTTCTCCAGCATAAGGGCATTGCCTGTCATGTGATAAACAGTACGGTCCAGCGAGGTGTTTGCATTGGCAGAAGCACCGAAAGATTTTAATACATCATTATATGCATCCGGAGAATATTTAGGAGTACCCCGAAACATCATGTGTTCAAAAAAGTGTGCAAAACCGGTCTTTCCTTCTTCCACTTCATCCCGTGATCCTGCTCTAACTACAAGATAAAGCGCTGCCAATCCCGGACTGTTAAAAGGCACGGTAACTACATTTAAACCATTTGGTAATTTTTTTTGAAAAATAGGAAAGGGAAGAATTTTCTTGCTTCCCTGGCTAAACGTGTTGATGCCTATCAAACCTAATGCTGCCAGAAAAATCACAAATTTGATTTTCATTTATTATAAATGTTTAGATGAATAAAACGTAAAGGTAATTTACGTAAAGTAAAAATTATGCAAAAACACTTTGCACGGAAGGCAGGGCGTTTAAACGGAAAAAACATTATTTTTCGTCTTTTATCTATTCTATAAAAAAATACCTCCTTTTTTAGAGATATTTATTTTAAGCAGTCACAGTTAATCTTTTTTCTTTCAATAAACCATTCCAAACTTTCTTTCCCTGTATCTTTTTCACTAAATACATAATACCTACAAATATGAAGAAAAAGGGTCCGGTAAAACCAAAAAGGGCAACGAATTTTGTTCCGTAAAATTTATCCATGGGCCTCCTTAAACGCTCTGCAATCAGATACATGCTTGGTACCATTACCAGCGTTAGAAAGAAGGCGAATATTAATCCGAAAATAATTGTCCAGCTTAATGGCCCCCAAAAAACTACACTATCGCCACCAAAGAAAATATGCGGATTTAAATTTTGAAAGAAAGAAACAAAGTTAATGTTGAAGCCGACTGCTAAGGGTAACAACCCTAAAATGGTGGCAACAGCCGTAAGCATAACTGGAATAATACGGATCCGTCCTGCCT
>JBBJOK010000166.1:1288-6649 GCA_037721545.1 Chitinophagaceae bacterium | reverse complement strand
CCCGCCATTTTAATTTTACAAGATGGAAATATTTTTAAAGGAAAAGCCTTTGGTAAAATTGGCACGGCTACCGGTGAATTGTGTTTTAATACAGGGATGACAGGCTACCAGGAAGTTTTTACTGACCCAAGCTATTATGGGCAGATTGTTATTATGAACAATGTACACATTGGGAACTACGGAGTAAAAAATGAGGATGTTGAGAGTAGCGGTGTAAAAGTTAAAGGCGTTATCGGAAAAAACCTTGAGGAGCAATATTCAAGATTTCAGGCAACTAATTCTCTTCAAAAATATTTTGAAGATCAAAATATTGTGGCAATTGATGGCATTGATACCCGATCTCTCGTGGCACATGTTCGTACCCAGGGAGCTATGAACTGCATCATTTCATCTGAAAATTTTAATGAAGATGAATTAAAGAAAACACTTTCAGAAGTACCTTCTATGGCAGGGTTAGAATTAGCATCTGTTGTTTCTACAAAAAATAATTATGAACTGGGAAATCCTGAAAGTGATATAAGAGTTGCAGTTCTGGATTATGGAGTTAAACAAAATATTCTTAATTGTCTTTTGGAAAGAGGCGCTTATTTAAAAGTATTCAATGCCAAAACATCTTTTGAAGAGTTAGAAGAATTTAAACCTAATGGATATTTTATCAGCAATGGCCCGGGTGATCCTGAACCAATGGATTATGCTGTTACAACTATAAAAGAAATTCTTAAAGCCAGGAAACCATTTTTTGGTATTTGCCTTGGCCAGCAATTGTTGGCATTAGCCAATGATATACCCACTTTTAAAATGCATCATGGGCATCGCGGTTTAAATCATCCGGTGAAAAATGTGATTACAGGCAAATGTGAGATCACCACGCAAAATCATGGATTTGGTGTAAACCCTGATGCAGTAAGGGCTGCAGATAATATTGAAATAACGCATGTAAACCTCAACGATGATTCAATTGAAGGCATTCGCCTAAAAGACAAGCCTGCGTTTTCTGTTCAATATCATCCTGAAGCAACTCCCGGCCCGCATGATAGCCGATACTTGTTTGATGATTTTATCGGATTAATTAATAAATACAAGAATTAAAATTCCACATTATGAAAATTTCTATCATCAACGGGCCTAATCTTAATCTTATCGGAACAAGAGAAACTGATGTTTATGGCGGTGAAAGCTTTGAACATTATTTTCAAAAACTTCGCAAAAAATATCAAACCATTGACTTCGATTTTTTTCAAAGCAATGTGGAAGGAGAACTGATTAATGAAATTCAGCGTGCCGGAATGAAGATGGATGGCATAATATTAAACCCTGCCGGATATTCACATACATCAGTTGCCATTGGCGATGCAATTGCTGCCATAAAAATTCCTGTTGTAGAAGTGCATATTTCCAACATTGATGCAAGAGAGGAATTTAGAAAATTATCACACGTTTCCGCTAAATGTAAAGGCACTATCAGCGGACTAGGATTAAAAGGATATGCCCTGGCAGTTGAATATTTTTTGAAGTAATTATTTAGCATCTGGTACTTTCAGCCATCCGGCATATCCTTGGGAAGCATATCTTTGCCGTATACATTTTCTACCATGGGAAAGATTCTCTCCTCTGTATTTTTTGTCTTATTATTTTTATCGGCATGCAATCAAGAAGTAAAGACAATTCAAAACTCTGATCCTTTATTGGCGGGACGGGAGTTTATTAATGCTTCCCTAACCGGTGATTTTGATTATGCTAAGAAATATCTTTTAGCAGACAGCACCAATCTTATGTATTTTGAAAGGTTTGTTGAATTTGATAATAACAAACCCGTAGCCGATAAAGAAGGCTATAAAAATTCTAATATTATTATTAATGCTACTGAAAAGGTTTCTGACTCAGTAACTATAATTAATTATTCAAACACTTATAAAAAAGAACCTTCAAAAATTAAACTCATTAGAAAAGATAATAAATGGCTGGTAGATTTTAAATATACTTTTTCAGATATGTAATTATGAATTTTCTGAGCTTTTTACTGGTAGGCGCTGGTGGTGCTATAGGATCCATGCTGCGTTATGGTATTTCGTATGTACCGGTAAATAAAATTTTCCCATATCATACTTTTGCAGTTAATATTATTGGTAGTTTTTTTATCGGAATTTTATTTGGCTTGCTTTTAAAAAACAACATAACAAACGATAGCTGGAAATTTTTAGCAACAGGAGTTTGTGGAGGCTTTACAACATTTTCCGCCTTTTCGCTTGAAGGTTTTCAATTGTTACAGCAACAGCGCTATACAATTTTTTTATGGTACTTTTTGCTTAGTATGGTTATCGGTTTAGCAGCTACTTTGGTAGGTTATGCTCTAACTAAATAAATTTATTATGTATGTACTCCATCCCTGGCATGGCGCTCATTATGGTGAAAAAACTCCTGAGGTAGTAAATGCTTTAATAGAGATATCACAAAATTCTAAAACAAAATACGAGATAGATAAGGAAACCGGTTTACTAAAATTAGACAGGGTCATTTATTCATCATTTCATTACCCGGTTAATTATGGTTTTATTCCTCAAACCTTGGGCAAAGATGGCGATCCGCTGGATATTTTAGTTATCTGTTCAGAGTCTATTCAGCCTTTATGCCTTGTGGAGGCCAATGTAATTGGGAACATGCAAATGATAGACGCCGGCATGATAGACGACAAAATAATTGCAGTTGCATCAAAAGACCCTGGTGTGAATTACATTACCGGCATTGATGCGCTACCGCGACATTTTTTTACGGTGCTAAAAAATTATTTTGAGCAATACAAAGTTTTGGAAAACAAGAAAGTAGAAATTAATGATTTTCAGGATAAGAGTGAAGCATTTAAGGTTATCAATGACGCTATAGCATTTTATGAAGAAAATTTTCCTAAACAGAAATAAAAAAAATTTATGACTATTCAAACAATTCTTATTCTTGTAATAACCGGCATTGCAGCAGGCATACTTGGCGGTTTGGTGGGTGTAGGAGGTGGAATTATAATTGTACCCTCATTAATTTACTTTCTAAGCTTTTCACAAAAATCTGCCCAGGGAACTTCTTTGGGTTTATTATTATTGCCTGTAGGAATATTAGGTGTATTACAATATTATAAAGAAGGACATGTAGATTTTAGAATGGTCGCCATTATTGCGATTGGGTTTTTAGCAGGAAGTTATTTTGGAAGCAAAATAGCTTTGAGCTTACCACAGGAAACAGTAAAAAAAATCTTTGCAATTCTTTTATTGGTGATAGGTTTTAAGATGTTATTTATAGACAAAAAAATAAAAGAACCGGAAATTGAAAAAGAAAATGTGACTTCTTCTTTGCGAAATGACATTCCTGATAACACGTAGCATTTCACTCGTTCATTGTAAGATATCTTTTTATTACTTTAAGCTTATGCGTTCTTTGATTGGTTTCTAAATTCTCAATACCTGCACTATCGAGTTTATCAAGCCTTACTTTTCCGGAAGAATGAATAATTTCTTTTGAATTTAAAATTATTCCTACGTGTGTTATTTTTCCTTCATCATTGTCAAAAAAAGCAAGGTCGCCGCAAAGCGCTTCCTTAAGTGAGTTTACTACTTCACCTTTCTCGGCCTGTTGCCAGGCATCACGAGGTAATTGAAAATTTAAAAATTTGTATACGGTTTGGCTAAAGCCGC
This sequence comes from Chitinophagaceae bacterium, assembly GCA_037721545.1. Taxonomy (GTDB): domain Bacteria; phylum Bacteroidota; class Bacteroidia; order Chitinophagales; family Chitinophagaceae; genus Ginsengibacter. Next base: position 2,969 of record JBBJOK010000166.1, on the reverse strand, counting down.
TGCAATCAATACCAAACACACTTTTACCTCCCCATAAATAAGCAGTATTTAAAAATCTATATGCAACCTGCTTAATCATTTTGGAACTTAATTTTACTTCTGCCGATTTCCAGGTTTTACCAGCGTATTTTACTGGATTTTTACTCCAAAAAGCCGTCCCGTAATTTAATGAAGTAAGAGAACTGCCTAATGGAATGTACATGTGCTGGCCGTTATACTCAACCTCATTCACCCATTCATCAGTTAGGTGGGTGTCAATATTCTGATAATTTTCTTCCCCAATTTCTACAACATGGCTTAAAAGGCACCAGCCCTCATAATCATCATACCTGCATTTAATTTTAATCCAATTGTCAGTGCCAAATTCCAAAACTGTGCAACATTCTCCAAATAATAACTGGCTTGTCATTTCACTCCTGTGAGAAGGTTCTTTTCGTAAGGCACAAACCGGAACACAACACCCCGCATATTTCATAATCGTATTTTTCGTTCTCATGTAAATTATGGAATTTAATTAAGTTTACATCTTAAGCTAATATCACTAAGCTAAATAGAATTTGCAAAAATTAAACCATATTGATGATAAAGAATTGCTGAACAGGTTTTACAGCGATCACAATAACGATTGGCTGGGAGAATTGTTACCGAGATATACCCTTTTGCTGTTTGGTGTTTGTATGAAATATCTAAAAAATGAAGAAGATGCTAAGGACAGCGTTCAGCAGATATATTTGAAAGCAATTAATGAATTACATAAGTATAAGGTTGATTATTTTAAGAGCTGGATATACATGATAGCAAAGAACCATTGCCTGATGAAGCTAAGAGATAAAGGAAAATATTCACTTGAAATTACAGAGAGAATGAGTGCAACTGTTGATACCGGTGAAGATAAAAATGTACACATTGAAAAAGATAAAACGCTTAGCGAAATGCAATCAGCATTACAACAACTAAACCATGAGCAGCAACAATGTGTAACTTTATTTTATTTTGAAAAAAAATCTTATACCGAGATTGCGGTTAAAACCGGGTTAAGTATGCTGCAGGTTAAAAGTAATATTCAAAATGGCAAAAGAAACCTGAAGTTAATGCTTGAAAAGAAAATAAATAATGGACGATAAATTAATAGACATATTATCCAATAGCAACAAAGATATTGACAATCAAAAGTTGATGAACTATCTGAGTGGCAAACTATCTGCCGAGGAAAAACATGAAGTTGAAAAACAAATGGCGGATTCGGATTTTTTGAATGATGCCGTTGAAGGTTTGGATGAAGTAAAAAATAAAAAGGAGCTGGCTTTATTTGTGGAACAGCTAAACTCCGAGCTTCACAAACAATTAGAAAAAAAGAAAAAAAAGAAACTAAAGCGCTCACTTAAAGAACAGCCTTGGCTTTATCTAGCTATCATCCTGCTTCTTCTGTTATCAATAATTAGTTTTATTGTTATAAAAAAATACCTGGAGAACGAAAAAAATCAGCCTGAAAATTTACCAAGGACTGAACAAAAATAAAAATCCTCCCGCAAAAACAGGAGGATAATATTATAATTATATAGAAGACAGGAATTTATTCCCTACTACATTTTCATATCCATCATTTTACCATCTTTATCCATCATTTTACCATCTTTATTGATCATCATTCCTTCGGTCATCATCATTTTTTTACCATCTG
>JBBJOK010000166.1:0-1188 GCA_037721545.1 Chitinophagaceae bacterium | reverse complement strand
AGCTGAGAAACATATTTAATTTTTACAGCATTTCCTCTCACAACAGGAGCATGATAGGCTTCCACAGCCTTTAGCATAATATCGTTCAACTTTGATGTTGCGATCTTTTGCCCCCGGTTTGTAAATACTTCTAATGCAGTCTCCATCGCTTTAAAAATTCTTGTCTTTTCTGTGGCAGAAATAAAAAGCATAGGTACATCACTAAATGGAGCCAATCGTTTTTTTAATTCTTTTTCATAATCTCTTGCACTATTCGTTTCTTTTTCAATTAAATCCCATTTATTTACTAATACCACAATCCCTTTTCCTTTTTTTACTGCAAGCGAAAAAATATTTAGATCCTGCGCTGTTAGCCCCTTTTCTGCATCTAAAAGAAACAAGCAAACATCTGCTTCATCCATTGCTTTTATTGCACGAATAACAGAATAAAATTCAAGGTCTTCGTTAACTTTTGTTTTTCTCCTAATTCCTGCAGTGTCGATCAATACAAATTCTTTATTGAAAAGATTATAGGTAGTGTGAATCGTATCTCTGGTTGTGCCTGCAATATTGCTAACTATTGTTCGCTCCTGTCCTGTTAAGGCATTCAGCAATGAAGATTTGCCAACATTTGGCTGCCCAATAATTGCAAATTTTGGAAGGTCGCTAATTTCTTCTGTTGGCTCATCCGGTATCAAAGAACAGATTTCATCTAAAATTTCTCCGGTACCTGTACCGCTGACAGATGAAACGAAAAATATTTTTTCGAATCCTAAACTATAAAATTCTGAAGCCTCTAATTGCCTGTTATGATTATCTACTTTATTTACTACTAAATAAACAGGCTTGGGGCTGCGGCGTAAAATATCCGCCATAGACTGATCTATGCTCGTAATGCCCGTAGCAACATCGCACATAAAAATAACGGCATTAGCTTCTTCCAACGCAATTAAAACCTGCTTACGTATCTCCTTTTCAAAAATGTCCTTGCTATCGGGTACAAAACCACCTGTATCTACAACATTAAAAGTTTTGCCGGTCCATTCTGCAATCCCGTATTGCCTGTCACGGGTTACGCCGCTGATATCGTCAACAATTGCCTTACGCTGCTCAAGCATGCGGTTAAAAAACGTGCTCTTACCTACATTAGGTCTGCCAACTATTGCCACTGTATAACTCATTTTATTTTAAATGTATGGTGTACGAAGT
>JBBJOK010000165.1:4585-6657 GCA_037721545.1 Chitinophagaceae bacterium | reverse complement strand
AATTGAAACATTTAATCAGTTAGCGAATTTGGTTGCAGTTTATATTAGAAAAGAAATAGTCTGGTTGCAGTATATATCTGAATTATTTCCGTTACACTTAATTCTGGATCTTTTAAAAGTACTCTAATTTTAGATGGATATTCGAAAAGTTTTTCCCAACCAGTCAATTTCGCAGTATATTTTGAGGCAGCTAGGAAGCATTACACTCCGCTAAAAATAGAAAACCCTCCATCAACATTCACTACGGTTCCACTCACAAAATTTGAAGCATCACTTAAAAGCCAAACCATAGCTCCAATGAGCTCTTCAGGATCTCCAAATCTGTTAAATGGTGTATGTTTTAATACAAGATTACCTCTATCAGTCAGCGTTCCATCCTCATTCGTTAACAACTTGCGGTTTTGTTCTGTAAGAAAAAAACCTGGGGCAATGGCATTCATTCTTATTTTATCGCCGTATCTCTTTCCCAATTCCACTGCAAACCATTTTGTATAACAATCAATAGCACTTTTAGCCATACTATACCCTAATACTTTTGTAATAACGGTTTGAGATGCCATTGAAGAAATATTAACAATACTTCCTTTTCCCTGGTTAGCAATTGCTTCCCCAAAAATTTGTGTTGGCAATATGGTTCCAAATAAGTTAAGATCCATTACTTCTTTTAGTGCGGCAAAATCCAATTGAAAAATATTTTTATCAGGTGCAATTACAGCGCCTGGCATGTTGCCACCGGCAGCATTTACAAGTCCATCAATTTTTCCAAACTCATCTAATATCTTTTGCCGGGCTGTTAAAAGCTGATCTTCTTTTGTTACATCCGCTACCAAAACAATTGCATTACCATTTTTTTGTTTGATTTCCTCTACTCTTTCGTTTGCTACTTTTTCGTTTCGGCCCAACACTCCTACTTTTGCACCTTCTGTTGCGAGGGCTGTTATAAAAGAATGCCCTAATACACCTGTGGCGCCGGTAACTACAATTACTTTATCTTTTACTGAAAATTTATTTTCCATTTCTTATACTTATATTTTTAAAATTACTTCAATTATCGATCTAAAGGGAAAGGCGGGTAATCCTTCTTAATTGCCCGAAGGAACGCCCACTCCAATATCCGGTTTTATTTTTTTATTTTATAATGACAACATCTTATTTTTTTTCAAATGAAATAAAACCCATTTCTTTCATCCACATTTCACAAAGTGGTTTCCATAATTCTGTAGAGCCGGGATTATTATTTATATTAATTGCATGCCCGCCTTGCGGAAAAACATGAAAACTTGTTGAAACTTTTTTTTCGAGCAAGGCCTGGTAAAATAATAAACTGTGTTGTGGCAACACTCCTTTATCATTGAAAGCATGAACCATAAAACAAGGCGGTGTTTGTGTAGTTACCCTGGTTTGTGTTGAATATTTTTCAATCAGTTCAGTTGCAGGATTGGGGCCGAGAAGGCTTGATCTGCTTCCTTTATGTGCATATTTACCCATATCTATTACCGGAGAAATCAGGATCATAAAATCAGGGTGAAAAGAAAACGTATCAATACTGTCCTTAACAGATGTTATATTATCCGGATTTGTAGCAACCAACGATGCTAAATGGCCTCCTGCTGAAGTACCCATTACTCCAATTTTATTTTTTTGAATGCCCCATTTAAATGCATTTGCTCTTACAATCTGTATTGCCCTTTCTGCATCCTGCAAAGGCCCTAACTCTCGTTGAATTAAATCTGGGGAATTAGGTAACCGATAATTTACAACAAAGGCACTCATACCGAGTGTATTAAACCATTTGGCTAATTGATAACCACTAAGATTTAAAGTAACATGGGAATACCCACCTCCTGGAAAAATCACCACAGCCGCTCCGTTGTTATCATCTTTTGAAGGGAAAAAAGAATAGATACCTGGGTTTGAAATGCGTAAAGCCCTTTCGTTAACAATGCTGTCTTTTATTTCTAATCCTTTGGAATTGGGCATTTTTCCTTTTTGCCAAAGTGGAATAAATTCCTGGGCTGATGTTTTGCATACAACCCAAATAGAGATAAAAAAAAATAATATATTTTTCAAAT
>JBBJOK010000165.1:0-4485 GCA_037721545.1 Chitinophagaceae bacterium | reverse complement strand
GATGTTTTGCATACAACCCAAATAGAGATAAAAAAAAATAATATATTTTTCAAATGCATTGTATCTATAACTGAAAATATTTTTTATATCTCATCATTGCTTCTAAATAATAATAATCAGCGTATGGCAAAGGTGAATCAACTTCTGAATTTCTAGGTAAGTGGGCTACACTATGTTTCAAAATAAAACCTCCATTTTCTCCAATCATGGCTTTATATTCAGATGAAGAAAGTGTACGCAAAATAATTTCAACGGTGCTCATATAAGTTTTTGCCAGTGTTGGTTGGCTGTATCCGGCAAGCTCTATTAATGCAGAAGCCATAATCGCTGCAGATGAAGCATCCCTGTATGTATTTGGAATACCCGGTGCATTAAAATCCCAGTAAGGAATTTTATTCGCTGGAAGATTGGGATGACTTAACATAAAAGCAGCAATGCGTTGAGCCTGGTTTAAATATTTTTTATCTTTTGTTTCACGATACATCAATGTATAGCCATATAGTCCCCATGATTGTCCACGTGCCCACGCTGATTCATTAGCAGCTCCTTGTGCTGTTTCCTTTTTCATAACGTTGCCTGTTTGCGGATTATAAACTACTACATGGTAAGTACTATTATCCTGCCTGAAATGATTCTTCATGGTTGTGTTTGCATGTGTTACTGAAAGATCGTACAACGAACGATCACCCGTTTCTTTTGCTGCCCAAAACAACAACTCAAGGTTCATCATGTTGTCGATAATAACTCTAAACATTGATGTATCAGAAGACCTGCCCCATGAACGTATACAACCAACCGTGGGATTAAATCTTGTTGCAAGAGACCGGGCAGAATTTATCAGAATCTTTTTATATTCTTCTTTTGGAGTAATACGATTAAGATTACCATAACTGCAATACATCATAAAACCAAGATCGTGAGTGCCTTTGTTGAATTGTTCTTTTTCCATCAGTTTTATCTTCTTCAATGTCTCAGTAAATAAAACTTCATCCTTTGTATTTTCATAGAGGTAGAGCAGGGTACCAGGATAAAAACCAGCTGTCCAGTTTTCTGAAGCACATGTTCTTAAAGTATCTTTTGTAAATGACCGCGGCATCACTCCTTCAGGAATTTTGGTCATAAAATATTTGTACTGATTTGCACCATTTTCCAAATTTTTATCGATCCATTTAGCAGTAATACCGGTGGCAGATGCACTTTGATTGTTTGTTGGTGCACAACCTGGTATTAACAAACATGTAATTAGTATTACAGTTGATGATATAAATAATTTTCGCATTATATTTTATTTCGAATGTATTTTAACCGAACACAAGACGTCATTGTAAAAAATAGAAGGTGTGATTTTTAAATGATTTTGTAACCCTCAGTTTATCGCAATAGTAAAATATGCAATTTTATATGAACAACTTTAGTTTTAAAAAGCAGCAACTAAAATAAGTATTATTACAACGATTGAAACAATTTGCAGTAATGCTTTTTGGAATAATATGTTATCCAATCAACTACTAAACCAATAACACCATTAGAAATAAATAAGTTGAGCCGTCTTGATTAGTTTAAATTTGTCATAATACAAAGTCAAAGGCTATTACATGAAAAAGGCAGTTACCATAAAAGATATTGCGCTCAAACTAAATATGTCTTTTTCAACAGTGTCAAAAGCTTTGAACAATGATCAGACCATAAGTACTGCTACCCGGGAAAGAGTTAAAGCACAGGCAAATGAATGGAATTATATTCCTAATGAGGCTGCCCGGAACTTTAAACTCAGTAAGACATTTACATTAGGCCTTATCGTTCCAAATTTGCTGGATCAATTTTATATCCAGGCTATTAATGGCGCAGAGAAAGTTGCTACAATAGAAAAATATAATGTGATCATTTCACAATCACATGAAGATCCTGTTAAAGAGGAGCACATTGTTGATCTTATGAAACGCAACAGGGTTGATGGTTTACTTGTAGCTATTACAAAAAATACCCAGGATTTATCATTGTTTCAAAAACTGGAAAACATCGGAATTCCTGTTGTATTTTTTGCCCGCACTCCCAAAGATGATTCATTTGATTATGTAACTGTTGATAATGAAGACGGGGCGTTTAAAGCAACCTCTATTCTAATAAAAAAAGGGCATAAACGCATAGGCCATATCATGGGCCCGGAATCTATGAGTGTATGCCAGCTAAGATTACAGGGGTATAAAGCAGCTTTAGAAAAAAATAATATCAAGTTTGAATCTGAACTTGTAATAAGCGTAGACCTGACGGAAGAATCAACTTTTTCAGCCATGGGCAAATTCATGAAATTGAAAGCTCCCCCTACCGCTATTTTTACTTTCAAAAATTATATTAGCCTTGATGCAATTGAATATCTTAAAAAGAAGTTTCCTGCAAAATTGAAAAAAATTGATTTTACCGGATTCGGGAATCTACCTCTTTTCCAATATCTTGATCATAAGCCATTAGCCTCCATTGAAGAAAATTCCTTGATGATAGGATTAGAAGCTGCCCAACTTTTACTCAGAAATATTAATTTGCAAGAATCAGAACAGAAACAAATATCGCACATAAAAGTGCCGTGCAAACTTGTTATTCACTAATAAAGGAAACACTTTTCAAGAAGCCTTACGAACAACTACTGAAAGAGGATTCTCTATTTTTTCTTTATAGGACTTGAGATAATCAAACCATTTTTGCGATGATGTAATTGCTCCGCCTTTATCCCATGCAGCTCCATGAAAATAAATTATAGGCTGGCCGGATATTGCCTGCACAACGGTAAGTAAATGCTCTTTATTCATTAGCATTTGTTGCACGGGTTGTTCAAATAAACACCCAATACCTGTTGTTCCATACTTATTATCTGTAGGTTCCCAATAACCCATTATTCCACCGCTTTCATCCATCCAGGATGAGCCGGGCGCTTTTCTTTTTTTTATGCCGGCAACCACGGGTAATGGGGAAGTTTGATCAAATGTAAATACAGCTTCCACCCGGCTCATTTGTGAACCTGCATCCACAGATATTGTTTTTACAACTTTTACTTTTTGTGAAGCAACTTGCCATTCATCAAAGGTTAATTGAAAAGTAGATCTCAGCGGACCATTGTCTAACACCTTCCAGGTACGATAATTTTTTGAATACCAAATCGTATCGTTTTTATAAGGAGCCATATTACCTGCGCCCAAAGAAAATCCTACATGATAATAATCCACACCATCACCATGATCAATATGATATTCACCACGTTTGTAACGTTCATTAATTACAAGTTTATCGGTGCGTTTTACCCATACATCTGTTCCATATGCATTTTCTTTAGTTCCTTCAAGCGCTTTGCCATACATACGAAAAGCGATCTTATCATTCTCCCATGCAAAATCATCTTTGCGTTCAGGAACATAGCGGGAATAAGTTTTTGAATTAAATTTTTCAGGCTTGCCTGTTAGCAATTGTAATTTCAGTTTGCTATTTGCCTCAACCCTTACCTGGATCAAAAGATTTTGAATTTCCTTTGATCCACGGTATTCCAATTGAAAAGGTAACTGTTGTTTTGTTTTTGAATTAATTATTACAAAATTTGCAGTATCAATATTCAAATACGTTTCTGCAACATCTTTCCATAAGATACTTACCACTTCTTGCCTGCTAACTTTTAAATAATTACTGATTTCAAATATAACCTGACTATATCCTGAAAATGGAAAAATAAAAACTCCTAATAAGAAATTAAAAATCGTTCTCATAACATTTGATTGAGGTTTCTATTTACCTGAAAAAATATTCAAAAATATTCGTCAAACTAAAATTATTTTAGTTCAGGAATTGCACATACATCCATATCACCATAATCAAGGTTTTCACCTGCCATACCCCAGATAAAAGTGTAATTACTGGTACCTGCTCCTGCGTGAATACTCCAATTTGGTGAAATAACAGCCTGCTCATTCTGCATCCACACATGCCTTGTTTCCTGAGGTTGCCCCATAAAATGACAAACAGATTGGCCCTCCGGAACTTCAAAATAAAAATACACTTCCATCCGGCGATCATGCGTGTGTGCAGGCATAGTATTCCAAACACTTCCATTTTTTAATTCAGTCATTCCCATTTGCAATTGGCATGTTGGTACCACACTGTTCACCAAAAGCTTATTAATAATGCGATGGTTTGCTGTTGCAGTATTTCCTAATTCTACTGTTTCGGCATCCTTTTTAGAAACTTTTTTTGTTGGATGGCTGGCATGTGCCGGTGCAGAATTGAGATAAAATTTTGCGGGGTAATCTTTATTTTCCGAAGAGAATTGAACTTGTCTAGTCCCTCTCCCAATAAATAATACTTCTTTAAAATCAAGTTCATAAATCTTGCCATCAGCAATTACAGTTCCTTTGCCACCAACATTAAATATTCCCAATTCACGCCGTTCTAAAAAGAAAGTTGCTTTTAATTCCTCCGGATTTGGCAATTCAATTGTGTTACCAA
>JBBJOK010000164.1:0-6669 GCA_037721545.1 Chitinophagaceae bacterium | reverse complement strand
TTATAATAAAGAAAGTGAGGGTGGGATAGTCTATAATGATATTTCGTTGAATATAGATTGGAAGATCGATAAAAACAGGGCAATCATTTCCGACAAGGATATACAGCTTCCAGGCTTTGATGATTGTAAAAATAATTTTCTGCACGAGGTATAAAATTATTGCATGAGTGATTTCTTTTCTTTTGAAAAAACTATTTTAGTTACCGGTTCCGGTGGTCAGTTAGGAATGGAGATATGGAAATTATCTGAGCAGTATCCCTCCTATAAATTTTTATTTACAACAAAAGAAGATTTGCCCGTAAATGATCTTAAAAGTTTAAAAAACTTCTTTGCCAATCAACAAATTGATTATTGCATAAACTGTGCAGCCTATACCGCTGTAGATAAAGCTGAATCTGAAAAGGAAAAATCTTTTTCCATCAACGCTGATGCAGCCGGCAGTTTAGCAGTGATATGCAAGGCACACCAGGCACAACTTATTCATATATCAACCGATTATGTCTTTGATGGCACATCTTCAATAGCTTACAAAGAAGATGACAAGGTATCTCCAATAAATGTTTATGGTTTATCTAAGTTAAAAGGAGAAGAACTTGTTTTAAATAATAACTCTTCAGCTGTAATCATTCGCACTTCATGGGTTTACTCTTCCTTCGGAAATAACTTTGTAAAAACGATGTTCAGGCTACTAAATGAAAAAGAAAGTATCAATGTAGTAGATGATCAATATGGATGTCCCACATATGCCGTTGATCTTGCATCCGTAATTATGAAAATAGTTGAAAGAAAAGATGAGGCATCATTTGCAGGAATTTTTAATTATTGCAATGAAGGAGTTACAAGCTGGTATGACTTTGCTCAAGAAATAAAAAAAATCATAAACAGTAAATGCATTATTAAACCTATACCATCAGAACAATATCCTACATCGGCCAGGCGTCCGCAGTATTCGGTTTTAGATACCACAAAAATTAAAGAAACATTTCAGATATCTATTCCCAAGTGGCAGGATAGTTTGAAAAAATGTTTGTCTCTTGCTTAGCTTATTTCTTAAGAACTATTATAGAAGTCTGTTATATTTGTATACCTTAAAATAATTAGTATGAAACACCTTTCCAAATTGAAGTTTTTCAATTTTACTTTATTATTAATATCTTTTTTCCACCAACTTACTTTTGCTCAAAATAGTCCCGGGGATAAATTACCCATTGATCCAAAAGTAAAAATTGGTAAACTTTCTAACGGCCTTACCTATTATATCAGGCAAAATAAAAAACCTGAGCAAAAAGTAGAACTGAGATTGGTGGTGAATGCAGGTTCTGTACTGGAAGATGATGATCAACAGGGGTTGGCGCATTTAAGTGAACATATGGCATTTAACGGTACAACTAATTTCAAAAAAAATGATATAATTTCTTTTCTTCAATCGATTGGTGTAGCCTTTGGAAACGACCTTAACGCTTATACGGGTTTTGATGAAACCGTTTACATACTTCCTATACCCACTGATAAACCTGGTAATTTGGATAAAGGTTTTCAAATACTTGAAGACTGGGCGCATAATATAAGTTTGAAAGACGAGGATATTGATGGTGAAAGGCCTGTTATTTTAGAAGAAAGCCGATTGGGAAAAGGTGCAGACGAAAGAATGTTTAGAAAAATTTATCCCAAGCTTTTTGAAGGCTCAAAATATGCAGATCGCTTACCAATAGGGATTGATAGCATTATAAAAAATGCCAAGTATGAGAGTTTAAGAAGATATTATAAAGAATGGTATCGTCCGGATTTAATGTCTGTTATTGTAGTTGGAGATATAGAACCTGCTAAAGCGGAGGGTTTAATAAAAAAACATTTTAATGGCCTCGTAAATCCATCAAATTCCAGAGTAAGGCCGGGTATTCCTGTACCACCTTATGCTAAAAGCAGTGGGTTGGTAGTTACAGATAAAGAAGCTACAAGTAATGTAATTCAGATTAATTATTCTGCTATACCTAACCCACCCGATGCTACATTAAATGGATATAAGGAGGATATAGTAAAAAATATTTTTGTAACACTTTTAAATCAACGATTAAGAGAGCTTACGCAAAAAGAAAACCCTCCATTTTTATTTGCGGGTTCAAGCTTTGCCTCTTATGCAAGAGGATACCAGGCTTTTAATGCCTCCATTGGGGTTGGCACTGGGGATGCCCTAATAGGTTTACATGCCTTTACTTCGGAATTAGAAAGAGTAAAAAAATATGGATTTACCCAGGCAGAATTAGACCGGGTTAAAAAGAATCTGACCTCGCAGATGGATCGGATGCACAATGAAAAAGATAAAACTGAATCGGCGGATTATGCTGAAGAGTATATCCGTAATTTCTTAACACAAGAGCCTATTCCGGGAATAGAGAAAGAATACGAATATTATCAAAAATTGCTGCCTGCAATTTCTTTAAGTGATGTAAATGCTGTTGCTGATATATTAAAGCAAAATTCTAATAAATTAGTTACCCTGGCAGGCCCCGAGCCAAACTCCACAAAAACTTTACTAACAGGTGACCAACTATTGGCTAAAATAAGTGAGGTAGAAAAATTGGATATCAAGGCTTACGAAGAGAAAGTATTAGCAACTTCCTTATTAACTACAACCCCTAAGTCAGGTAAAATTTTATCTACTAAAAAAGATGCTTATCTCGGTACTACTGAATTAACATTAAGCAATGGAGTTTCTGTAACGTTAAAGCAAACTGATTTTAAAAATGATCAAATTGTGATGAGCGCAGTTAGGCCCGGTGGTAAAAATAACTATGGTTTGAAAGATAAATTCAATGCCGAATATGCAACTGCCGTTGTAGGCAGTATGGGAGTAGGAAATTTTTCACCGCTCGACTTAAGAAAAATGCTTGCTGGTAAATCTGCTTCCGCAAACCCTTTATTTTCTGCTACTACAGAAGGTATAAGCGGTAACAGCACTGTAAAAGATGTAGAAACCATGCTTCAACTTATGCATCTATATTTTACTGAGCCGAGAAAGGATACTTCTTTATTCAGATCTTATGTTCAAAAAAATAAATCACAGATGGCAATGATGGGCGCCAATCCCCAGGTAGCTTTTATAGATACTGTTTCTAAAATGTTATATAACAATAATCCATTAGCCCCCATAGCTATACCCAAAGCTGAAAATTTTGATAAAATAAATTTAGAGAGATCATTACAAATTTATAAAGAACGTTTCGGAAATGTAAATGGCATGCATTTTACTTTTGTTGGCAGTTTTAAAGAAGAAGAATTAAAGCCCCTTATTGAAAAATATGTTGCCAGCCTTCCCTCGTCAAATAAAAAGTTTACTTACGTAGATAATAAATTAAGGCCGATAAAAGGAAAGGTAGATGTGAATATTTATAAAGGATCGGAACCGAAGAGCCTGATTTTAGCATTTTATAGTGGCGAAACGCCATATAGCGAAGATCTTGAATTAAAAGCAGCAGCTATAAGTGAAATTTTAAATATCAGAATTATAGAAGAATTGCGTGAAAAAATTCAGGGCATTTATGGAGGTGGTATTTTCCCTCAATTCGAAAAACTGCCTTATCCTCATTATATGTTTGTATTACAACTTCCCGGTGGGCCAGAAAAGGTGGATACATTATTATATGCTGCTACAAAAGAAATTGAGAATCTGAAAAAATTTGGACCTTCCAAAGAAAATCTTGATAAAGTAAAGCAACAATGGAAAGAACAATATAAGATCAACAAAAAAGAAAATAGTTACTGGCTTAATCAACTGCAGGATTTTAAATTCCCAGGAAGCGATCCTAAATATTTTATTGATTATGAAAAATATGTAAATGCACTAACTGTTAAAAGTATTCAGGATGCCGCTAAATTATTATTGAATGGCAATAATGTTGTTACAGCTATTTTACGACCGGAGAAAAAGTGATTTAATAAACAATAAAGAACCCTTTGTGGTGGGAGCATGAAAATTCTCGACTGGTATATACTTAGGAAATATTTTTTAACTTTTTTATTTTTCCTTTTTGCCCTAACCGCTATCGCAGTTATTATAGATTTGAGTGAACGCACTGATGATTTTGCAAAAACAAAGCTTCCTGCATTCACTATACTTACTGAATATTATTTTGGTTTTATTCCCCGGATAGATGCATTGCTTTTTCCACTTTTTGTATTTCTTTCAGTAATATACTTTACTTCAATAATGGCAAACCGTTCAGAGATTATTGCCATACTTGCCAATGGTATAAGTTTTCCAAGATTTTTGCGACCCTACTTTATTGGTGGAATTATTTTATCAGCATTTTTATGGTGGTGTAATCAAAGCCTTTTGCCTAAAGCAAATGCAAAATGGGCTAATTTCTCCGCTAAATATATTGATGAAAGTTATGCAGGCATTCGCAATCAGTCTTTTATTAATAATTATTATTTTAGACTCGATTCATTTTCATATGCTGGCGTGCGATATTATGATACTGTATCCCGAACGGGTAATGGATTTTTTGTTCAAACCTTCCGCGATAATAAATTAGTATATAATTTAAGGGCAACTTCCATCACCTGGGACACTTCTACCAACAAATGGCGACTCAATGAAGCATTGGAGAGAAAGATAGATGGCATTAATGAGGAGGTAAAACAACACCCTGTTTTGCAAATGACATATAATTTTAAGCCCAGAGATTTGCAGAGAGATGAGTACATGAAAGACAAACTATCTACTAAAGATTTGAATGAATATATCAGGCTTGAAAAATTACGTGGTTCTGAAATAGTAAATTCTTTAAGGTTAGAAAAAAATACAAGGGATGCCGGCCCTCCTTCCGTCTTAATATTAACCATGATTGGCGCAATTGTAGCTTCAAAAAAAATCAGGGGAGGAAGTGGATTTCACCTTGCAATAGGCGTAGTAATTAGTGTATTGTATATTTTAGTGGGTAGGTTTTCATCTGTTTTTGCAATGAAAGGCAATTTTGATCCTGTTCTGGCAGCATGGATGCCTAATATTTTTTTCGGGCTCTTAGCTTATTATTTATATCGTAGAGCTCCCAAATAAAATACATAAAACGTAAGACGAAAACGTCAAAAAATAAATATTAGGTTACATAAATGACTTACTTTCCACGTTTCACCTTTCCATCTTTCACGATGTAATTATTCAGGATGCAATTCATAACTTTACGCTGTGCAATAAATTAATTTTTTTTTATGGGGGTTATCAAAGATAAATTCAAAGAAAAGGCTGACCTGATGTCTGCAGAAATGAAAGATATCTTAAAGCAGCATGGTGATAAAAAAATTGGAGAAGTTACCCTGTCACAGGTTTATCAAGGAATGCGGGGCATAACAGGGCTTTTGACCGAAACATCTTTATTGGATGCGCAAGATGGCATTCGCTTTCGTGGATATTCTATACCTGAATTACAACAAAAATTGCCTAATGCTCCGGGTGGTTCGGAACCACTGCCTGAGGGTTTGTTTTACCTGATGCTGGTAGGTGAATTACCTGACGATGATGATGTGCAACACCTTACCAGCGTATGGCAAAGGCGCAGCCATGTTCCAAATCATGTATTTGCTACTATTGAAGCGCTACCTGTTACTACGCATCCTATGACCCAGTTCGTTGTGGCAATCATGGCGTTACAAACCGAAAGTCAATTTGCAAAAAAATATGCCGCAGGGCTTCTTAATAAAAAAGATTATTGGGACACAGTTTTTGATGATTCAATGGATCTGATAGCCCGGCTACCCAGAGTAGCCGCTTATATATATAGACGTAAATATAAAAATGGCGATCATATTCAACCTAATGGATTGCTGGACTGGGCAGGCAATTTCGCTCACATGATGGGATATGATGATGAAGGATTTAAAGAATTAATGCGTTTGTATATGACGATTCATGCAGATCATGAAGGTGGAAATGTTTCTGCCCATACTACACATTTAGTTGGTTCAGCTTTGAGCGATCCATATTTAAGTTTTGCAGCAGGTATGAATGGGCTTGCCGGTCCACTTCATGGTTTGGCAAACCAGGAAGTTATTAAATGGATATTTGATATGAGAGAGGATCTGGGAACTGAATGCCCATCTCAAGATCAGATAATCGAATATGTTAAGAAAACGCTGGAGGAGGGGAAAGTTGTGCCTGGGTACGGGCATGCTGTGTTACGTAAAACAGATCCACGATTTACTGCCCAAATGGAATTTGGTAAAAAACATATGCCGGATGATCCCTTGGTTAAAACGGTTTGGAATATTTATGAAGCGGTACCTCCTCTTTTACAATCTCTTGGAAAAATAAAAAATCCTTGGCCAAATGTTGATGCCCATAGCGGTGCTTTATTAGTACATTATGGAATGAAGGAGTATGAATTTTATACTGTTTTGTTTGGGGTATCAAGGTCTTTGGGTGTATTGGCTAGTTTATGTTGGGATAGAGCTTTTGGCTTTCCTCTTGAAAGGCCAAAGTCCATTACAAATGCACAGGTTAAACTATGGCTGGAAGGCAAAGATGAGATTTGGGGAGAATGATCCGTGCCTTTATATTTGCTACATATTTTAAGGATGGGGTAAAAATAATAATGGGGGTATAGCTCAGCTGGCTAGAGTACTTGCATGGCATGCAAGGGGTCATCGGTTCGAATCCGTTTACCTCCACAA
>JBBJOK010000163.1:0-6714 GCA_037721545.1 Chitinophagaceae bacterium | reverse complement strand
TTTTTTATACGGGTTATTATTTTGAAACATATTACCCCGACGGCACCGTGGGCAATGCATGGTTAAAATACTCCATAAAAAACCAGGCTTGGGTTTGCGTTCTGTCATGTGGCAAAGTTATATGTTATCTGTAACCTTTAAAGAACGATCAAAACATCTCCTTTAGCTTTTCAATATTTTGCCTGGCATCCCGTAGATAAATATTACGTTGTTTACTACCCTGCCCGCTAAAACCGGTTGCATCATTTAGTAAAGATTGAAGCCACATATCAACTTCATTACATAAACTTTCGTCATCTGATTGAAAATTATTGAAAGTATTAAATCGCAGGAAACAAAATCTTTTTTTTTCAATTTCTGCCAGGTACGTCACACTACCTACCACATCACAGAAATACCCGTCGAATAAAACATTTTCATTTTTACAGCTTTTCATCGCATAGCCTTCAATGTCGTATAATGTAGCAATAAGTTGTTCGCATAATATTCTGCCTAAGCTTTTATCTTTCAAAATATTTGATTCTGCAGCATATCTTATTTGGTCTATTGTAATTAGCAAATAGCTTTTGGTCCATATTTCTACACTAGGTATTGATTGGTAGATTTTATATAACGCATAAGCGCTTTTAATATCTTGTTTGTTAGACTTTTTAAAATCAAAGGTTGTGCTTAGATGATTACCTGTTTGCTTAGAGATGCGGTTATCCCAAAAGTGAAGTTTAAAAGCTGCCAGTTCAGGATATTTAAAAAGATGATAAAACGGTATGTCGTCAGTGGCGCAACTAAGTTTGCTGTTTGTGCTTTCTGAGAGCATGTTCATTATATTGATCAGGGATTCCAGGTATTTGCCAATGTCAATTGGATGATAGTCTTCAACATCGAATGCAAATTTGGTCTTTTCTTTCTTTGCAAGCCAATACGCAGGATAAAGAGAACCAAGATTCTGGCCGATTATTAAATCAAATTTTTCTTGTTTTCGCTGTAGTTTTCTTAGCAACAATGCTGTGCGCTTATGGGACCCAAAAGCTGCAACAGCAAGCGAGTTAGAATGTAAAAACCAGAGCTTTTGATTAATTTCTTGAATTATTGAAGAGAACAGCCAAGGAAAAAATGGTTTCCTTGTTGCATTAAGTATGCAAGCTCAATTTCTGGAAAGCTCTTTCGAATTTGAGCATCTATTTGGTCACTCCAATTCCCTAAATTAAATAAAACAACTTTAGCCTTTAATGAAGGGTTACTGTTCACTAATTGTAACTCTTTTACTAATCTAGGGTTAGTTGCTAAGTTTGCAGTAGTAACAAATAATATTTTCTTAAACTCTTCCAAGTAAGTATCTTATTCTTTTTGCCATTTTCCAGCCAATAACCCTAGCTACTTTTTCTGTTAAAGGAGTACTATTAAAAGGCAAGTTTCCTCCTCCTAGTTCATCTATTTTCCTAAATAGGTCTTCAACAATATCCGGATATCTAGGATATATTAAATAAAGCAAATTTAAATAATTATTTGAGCTTAAAAGTTTTGTTCTTTCTGATACCTCTAAAGTAAAAATTGTTTCTTCTATTAATAATAATGATTTTAGTTTACTTTCAACTTTAGTTTTAATAACTTGATTAGAAGTAATAGAAGAATTTAACCCTGATCTGTAAAACACTTTAGCATCATTACAAAACTTTACAAAAGAACTATTTGCCACTATCCGTGTAAAAAACTCCCCATCTTGATTTAACAACAAAGATTCATTCCATAATCCGGCCTTTTCAATCAACTTTCTAGGAGTAAGCCAACATGCTGTTTGTGACATATTATTTGCCAATATCCAATCCAAAGGCTGTAAATCGTTTTGTAATGATTTATCAGGGCCCCACAAAATATTTTCCTTAATAGGGTCATTTGTGTAAAACCTACCCCACCTTCCATTTAATAAAACCCCTTCATTGTTATTCCATACCCTAATTTGACTTTCAATTTTATGAGGAGATAAGAGATCATCCGCATCAAGAAATTGAATCAAATCGCCTTTTGATTGCATATAGCCAAAGTTTCTTGCAGCGCAGGCCCCTTTCCCTGGGTTCTTATAAACCTTAACCCGTTCTGAAGAAAATGCTTTTGCAATGAAATAACTTTTATCATCAGATCCATCATCAACGACAATAATTTCAATATTTTTCCAAGTTTGATTAAGGGCAGAAAGTATTGTTTGTTCAATATATTTTTCTGCATTATAAGAGGGTATGATAACAGAAACTTTAAACATTTAATAAACTTTTTAAAACTTTAGCGGGCACACCCCCTACATTGGCTTCAGCCGGAACATCTTTCGTAACCACAGCGCCACTGGCGACTACAGTTCGTTTTCCAATTTTAACACCATATTGCCTATATGAAAAGGCGTGAATTTTACCGTGCAGGTATTTATTGTTTCCTGGGGTTTTTATTTCAAAATTCAGATGGTAGGTATTGCAAAGTAATTCCAGCTTTTGTAATGTAAGGCTGCTGTTTCCTTTTAATTTATTATAGGCCTCGCTGGTACTGATGTTTAATGCGGCTGCAATCTCATTAGCGATAAGGGTACCAGGGGGAACTTTTTTCTTTAGCTGTTCAAAAAAATTATCCTGGGAGTTTTTTTTGGTGCTCATAGCTTTTCAAATATAGAGAGAACATCTAAAATTAAATTCAAGTAATACAATAATTTATAAAATTAATAAAATTAATTTATTGCAAAACATGAATTAAATATGGAAAATGCAACTATAACAGAAAAAGTTGTTTTAATAGAGAAGAAACAGAAAAGTAGTTTTGATACAGCCCAGATTTAATAAATAGTAATAATGTCTGCTAAACATAATCGCTTATGAAAACTGAACAATTATTTTTTGCAATTGTTTTATTAACCAGTATCACTTCATGTTCTTCCAATCGGTATATATATTCAGCATCTCCTCCCAATCCTTATTTTAAGGAAAAAGGTGAATCTAAATTAGCAGCTTATTATTCATCATCTAATGATAATGCTACAACAAAAGAGTTTGCCGGTGGATGGGACCTTCAGGGTGCTTATGCTATCAGTGATCACTGGGCACTAACTGCATCATATTTTAATAGAAGAGAACAGGATGTTTATAATTATATGTATAGCAATCCTTTTGATAGTTCTGTTGTAAAATATAAAAGAAATTTATTTGAGATAGGCGGTGGATATTTTTTATCGCTTAATCAAAAAAAAACCATAACCGTTAATTTATATGGCGGTGCTGCTTTTGGTAAATTTTCGTTTGATGATAATGGCTTAGATGGCAACAGGACAAATTAAAGCCGTAATCACAGCAGTAATATTAGCAAATGGTTTTTTCAACCTTCCATCAATTTTATGCCCGGGCGGCATGTCCGCTTATCTTTTATTTTAAAATCATCTTCTGTTCATTATGGAAATATCCAAACAACGTACACCGCTACTGAATTGCAATATTTTAACCTTTATAAAATAGCCAACAGAACATTGAATTTTATTGAGCCTTGCTGGAATTTTCAATTTGGTTTGCCAAAGTATCCTTGGGTTAAATTAGATTGGTTAGTATCCGGTATTTCAAACAATCCTTATTACATAGAGAACGTAAGGCAAAATAATGTATCTATCGGGCTAACTTTTGATTTTTCAAAAAAAGCTATAAAATAATAAAAATTTTTAATTATGAAACTTATGTTATTTGCTTTTTTATTCCCTATAATAATAAGCGCCAGCTGCAAAAAAACAGTTACTCCACCGCCGCCAGTAACAGAAGAATTGCCACCGGTAACACAGGAAGGTAAAAACACCTGCGGCTTTTTAGTTAATGGAAAAGTTTGGTTGCCAAAAGGCAGAGTTGGAAATGGTTCTCCTAATTTGAAAGTGTGGTATGATCCAGCCTATCACAATGGAACATTTAATATCAATGGTTTAGGTATGAAAAAAGTGAAGGAGATAAGTTTACAAGTTTTGTAATTGCTATAGATAATTTTTCAAGCGTAGGTATTTATGCTCTAAACACTTCAGGACGTGTAACCGGATACTCAGTTTACAATAAAAATTGCATTTATTATCGTGAGGACACCATTGCTATAAACAATAATTATATAAACATTACGAAATTTATGTTACAGACATTTTTGCAAGTTGCAAAAAAGAAAACATCCCGTAGGATGAACTCTCTAAACTACCACCAGCCACACAAACCGGCACTAACACTTTTGGATGTTTAGTTAATGGTAAAGCTTGGGGAGCACAAACAGATTGCAAACTTGTTTGTGACCCTGTTTTTAAAGTGTATTATGATGCTGGATATGGAGGTTATATAGGACTTGTTGCTGATGTTAATATTGCTTCAAAAAATATTAACCAAAGAATTGAAATTACATTTGATTCATCCAATTACTATTCAACCCGGCTTATAACAATAGCTAATAATAGAACAAATGCCTCATTTTCAGATTATGCTAAGTAACGGAAATTGTGCAATAATCAAGCATAATTTGGATGCAACTGTAATTCACAATGGCAGGGTAGTCATCTCAATGTATGATTTACAAGCTGGTATTGTTTCAGGAACATTTGAATTTACATTAGCCAAACCAGGTTGTGAATCAATATTTATAACTAATGGTCGCTTTAATAAAAAACTTTAAAATAATAATTAGTCAACGCTGCCGGTTGTGGTACAACCTTCTTTCTTTCACCAATTTGCTGGCGCCACATGGCATAATATAGCCCCATTTGTGAAATTAAATTTTCATGCGTACCTGTTTCAACCACCTCACCTTTTTCCAATACATAAATCCTGTCTGCATGCATGATAGTGCTGAGGCGATGTGCAATTAAAATTGTTATTTGTTCCTGTTGAGATGAAACCTGCTTAATAGTATTGGTTATTTCTTCTTCTGTGAGAGAATCTAAAGATGATGTAGCCTCATCAAAAATTAATAAATGGGGGTGGCGGAGCAAGGCTCTTGCAATTGATAACCGCTGTTTTTCTCCGCCTGAAACTTTTATACCGCCTTCACCAATTAAAGTATCAAGTCCATTATCTGCTCTTGTTAATAAATTATTGCAGGATGCTTTTTGAAGTGCGTCTAAAATATCTTCATCACTTGCATCCGGATTTACAAACAACATGTTTTCTTTAATTGTGCCGGCAAAAAGCTGCGTATCCTGTGTTACAAAACCTATTTGTGTACGAAGAGCATCAAAGTCTATATTATTTCCATCTATATCATTATATAATATTTTCCCTTCGAGTGGCCGGTATAAGCCAACCAATAACTTTACTAAGGTCGTTTTGCCTGAACCTGATGGGCCAACAAACGCAATCGTTTCTCCCGTTTTTACATCGAAGCTTATATTCCCTAAGGCAGGCTGATTTGCGCTCTGGTGTTTAAATTTTACATTTTGAAATTCCAGTTCTTCAATATTTCCAAAGTGTTGCGGAGATTCAGGCTTTTGTTCGGGAGCTTTTATCATCAGGTTATGAAAATTTTGTAAAGAGGCTTCAGCCTCTCTATAGATAATAATAATATTTCCAATTTCTTGTAGTGGCCCAAATATAAAAAAGGAATAAAAAGTAAGTGTAAGCAATTGTCCCGGCAAAATGATATTCCCAAATATCAGCCACATCAGCATAAACATAATTACCTGCCGCAATGCATTTACAAAAGTGCCCTGAATAAAGCTTAAACTCCGGATGCTTTTTACTTTTTTTAATTCCAGCCCTAATATCTTATACGTATTATTATTGAGTCTCTTTACTTCCTGGTCTGTTAATCCCAGGCTTTTTACCAATTCAATATTTCTTAAACTTTCTGTAGTGGTTCCTGCAAGTGAAGTGGTTTCTTTAACTATTGTTTTCTGTATGGTTTTAATTTTCTTACTTAAAAAACCTGTTAACAGCGATAAAAAAACAATGCCTCCAAAATACACCGGCATTATGGACCAATGTAAGGTAAATGAGTAAACGGAAACAAAAATTACTCCTACCAGCAATCCGAATATGATATTTATGAACGACACAATAAATTTTTCTGTGTCAGTCCGCACTTTTGTAAGTATGCTTAATGTTTCTCCACTGCGTTGATCTTCAAATTCCTGAAAAGGAAGCCGTAAGGAATGCCGCAATCCATCTGTAAATAATTTAGCACCAAATTTTTGCACTATTACATTTCCAAAATAATCCTGAAATGCTTTTGCAATTCGGGAGATCATTGCTACGCTTATCAATATTCCTAAATAACCCAATACCCCCCACACAAAATCTGATTGAGAACGGTCGCCTGTTTTTATAAAATTATTTTTACTGTCATAATATCCTGTTTCATGTGAATGCACTCCATAATCCTGAAACATCTTACCAAAAAAATATGGGTCGAGAAGGGAAAATATCTGGTTAATAGCCGCAAGAAACAGTGCCAATGCCAACAACCATTTATAAGGCTTTAAATACGAGAATAATAATTTCATTGCGCAAAATTAAGAGAAAATGATTGGGGTACTTATTTATTGACGGATAAGGATGTTATTAAAATGTAAACAGCAGAATTCATCGCAGATTAGATCTTCGTACATCGTACTTCTTAATTCCTACCTCATACATCTTACTTCAAAATATCCATCTTACCCTGCCCATCCTTCTCGGTCAAGGCTTCTATATTGTATGGCTTCTGCAAGGTGTTCTACCTTTATATCATCAC
>JBBJOK010000162.1:0-6723 GCA_037721545.1 Chitinophagaceae bacterium | reverse complement strand
GTTTTGTGTGTGGTAGAAGTAACAAAATGGCAATGCTCAAAAGGAGACTTTAAAAGATTTTTTGCAATTAATCCGGCTGGATGGGCCATATCGCAATATAAAAATGCGCCTACTTCATCAGCCACTTTTCTCAATCTTTCATAATCCCAATCACGGCTATATGCAGAGGCACCACAAATAATTAGCTTGGGTTTTCCTGTTCTTGCCTTTTGTTCCAGCATATCATAATCAACCAGGCCTGTATCTTTTTTAACTCCATAAAAATGGGGCTGGTATATTTTACCGGAAAAATTTACCAATGAGCCATGCGTAAGATGGCCACCCATGCTGAGATCTAATCCTAAAATTTTGTCTCCAGGTTGCAGTATAGCAAGCATCAATGCGGCATTTGCCTGCGCCCCGCTGTGAGGCTGAACATTTGCATATTCGCAATCAAATATTTGTTTTAACCTGTCAATGGCAAGCTGTTCTGCTTCATCAACAAATTCGCAGCCACCATAATATCGTTTTCCGGGGTAGCCTTCGGCGTACTTATTTGTCAATACAGTTCCCATTGCCTGTATTACCTGCAACGAAGTGAAATTCTCAGATGCTATCAATTCAATACCATGCCTTTGTCTTTCTAATTCTTTATGTATAATATCAAATACCTGCTTATCTTTTTGCATGAAATAGTTTGCGCAAACGTACAAAAAAGTAATAAGCTTTGAGTGATCGGCCTATGATTAAAACACCTGCGGATAAAAATAATTATTTAGCAAATTTTAAAATTTTTAAATTGATGTATATTCACATCTTGTTTTGTGAAGATTGGATATCAAATAAAAATTAATGAAGGCCATTATTCCTGTGGCGGGTGCAGGCACTAAGCTGCGACCACATACCTACACTCAGCCAAAAGCTTTAATCCCTTTAGCCGGAAAAACAATTTTAAGTATTAATGTCGATCAGCTGCATGAAGCAGGCATTAATGAATTTGTTTTTATTGTTGGCTATCTCGGAGAGAAAATTCAGGATTATATCAAAGGAAAATACCCTGATCTTAACTCTCATTTTATTTACCAAAATGTACGGAAGGGAACAGCGCATGCCATTAGCCTTACCAAACAAATAATTGGTGAAGATGATGTATTTATTGCCCTCGGAGACACTATTTGTGAATATGATATCGCATCCGTATTACAATCTCCTTATTCTATGTTGGGAGTGAAAAAAGTAGATGACCCCAGAAATTTTGGTGTTGCAGAAATTGATGAAGATGGTTTTATAAAGAGGGTAGTAGAAAAGCCTTCAATACCAAAATCGAACTTAGCGCTTGTGGGGTTGTATATGATTAAAGACACATCATTTCTTTTTAATTGTTTAGAAAACATTATTACGAATGATATAAAAAGCTATGATGAATTTAATTTAACGGATGCCCTGGAATGTATGATACAAAGCGGGGCAGAAATAAAACCATTTAAAGTCGACAACTGGTTTGATTGTGGTAAAAAAGAATCATTACTTAAATCTAATGCCATATTGCTTCAAAAATTTGGCGGCACTATTGCTGAAACAAATACTTTTGAGAATACAATTTTTATCCCTCCGGTAAGTATTGGCGAAGGATGCGATATAAGGAATTCTATAATCGGGCCTCATGTAGCTATGGGTGAAAACACCATTGTAAATTATTCTATCGTTAAAGATTCTATTATAGGCTCTTTTTCTAAACTATATGATGTGGTTTTAGATGATTCCCTTATCGGGAGCGATACAGAAATACGTGGAGAAACAAGATCATTAAATATTGGGGATAATACAGAAATTGATTTAGGCTCATAAACCTTAGAATAAAAGTTTTGGAGTTATAAAAAGGAATATTCAATATTCAACACTCAAGTTCGAATGTAACCTATTAGCTCTATCTTTTTAGAAATGGAAAATCGCATTACCCAACTTTTTAAAATCGAATACCCTATTATTCAGGCAGGTATGGTTTGGACAAGCGGGTGGCGTTTAGCATGTGCTGTAAGTAATGCCGGTGCTCTTGGTATAATTGGTGCCGGAAGTATGTCTCCGGAAATTTTGAAAGAAAATATTCAAAAATGCAAAACCGCAACTGATAAATCATTTGGTGTAAACGTTCCCCTATTATATCCTGGCATTGAAAAGCAAATCCAAATTATTATTGATGAAAAGGTTCCCATAGTGTTTACATCGGCCGGTAACCCTGCTGTATGGACAAAAGAATTAAAGCAATATGAAATAAAAGTAGTTCATGTAGTTAGCAGCAGCAGGTTTGCAAAGAAGGCTGAAGAAGCTGGCTGTGATGCAGTAGTGGCAGAAGGTTTTGAAGCAGGTGGGCATAATGGAAGAGAAGAAACAACAACAATGGTGCTGGTGCCATTGGTTTGTGATTCAGTAAAAATTCCTATTATAGCTGCAGGAGGTATTGCAAGCGGCAAACAAATGCTTGCAGCTATGGTGTTGGGTGCAGAAGGCGTGCAAATAGGAAGCAGGTTTGCTGCAAGTAAAGAATCTTCTTGTCATATTAAATTTAAAGAAGCAATTATTAGCGCAGCAGAAGGCGATACTATGCTTACTTTAAAACACCTTACTCCTGTTCGAATGATGAAAAATGATTTTTTCAGTCAGGTACAGAAAGCGGAAAATGATAATGCAACAAAAGAAGAATTAGCGCGGTTATTAGGAAAGGGAAGAGCCAAAAGAGGGATGTTTGAAGGCGATATAAATGAAGGTGAATTGGAAATAGGACAGGTAAGCAGTGGCATAAATAAAATTTCTTCAGCCAGTGAAATTGTGAAAGAAATTTGGAGTGAGTATGAATTTATTTTAAACCGGCTGTTACAATAATTATTTATGTTTTCCTAAATAGCCATTTCGTCATTTCTTTTATGGTTACTTTTTTACCATACAATAAAATACCTGTCCGATAAATTTTAGCAGCAAGGATAGTCGTTAAAATAAATCCTGCAACCAGCGAAACCATAGAAAGCGCCAGTTGCCAAAAAGGTACGCCGGATGGTATTCTTGCCATCATCACGATAGGAGAGGAAAAGGGAATTATGCTTGACCATACGGCAATTGGTGTATCCGGTTTTGCAGCAGCACTCGTCATAATTACAAAAGATAAAATGATTGGCATTGTAATAGGTAGCATTAATGATTGTGCTTCCTGCGGGTCCTCATTTACTACACTTCCTACTGCTGCAAAAAGAGCCGCATAAAACAAATACCCTCCGATGAAATAAAATAAAAAGCAAGGTATAATCAATGCCCAATTGGCCTGTAACATTGTATTTTTTGCACTTAAAATACTTATAGCTGCTGTATTGTTGGCTGATGAACCCATAGCACTGTTGGCATTTTGTGCTTGCTGTAATGTATCGGGTGATAAAAAAGCTGAAAATGCTGATGACAAGGCAATTATTAAAACAAACCAAATTAATAATTGTGTAAGTCCCACAGCAGCTATACCCACTATTTTCCCTACCATAAGCTGGAATGGCCTTACAGAACTTATTATAACTTCTGCAATCCGGTTCATTTTTTCTTCCATAACGCCACGCATTACAGCCGCTCCGTATATGAACAATGTTATATAAATGAGAATGCCGCTTCCAAAGCCGATAGCATAAGCCAATCCTGAATTTGCCTGCTGGGTTGTATTTCCTTTTTTAATTACCGGACTGAATTTATAAAGATCACCTTCATCAAGGTCATTAATTGAATCCAGTATCTTTTTATCAATATTTTTTTCAAGAAAAGCTCGGTTTTTAATCGCAATGTTAATTTGGTCTGTTATTCTATCTTCAGTGGCAAAACCCAAAGGCTTTTCAGATAATAATGTGATAGAATCCTGCGGAGAATCAAATTTAGCGGGAATGTTCAGCAGGCCGGAATATCCTTTTTCTTTATAATTATTTTTGGTAATACCCGAATCAAATTTATAATCAATTGATTTATCACTTTTAAAGCTACTTTTAAAAATTCCGTTTTCATCGTTTACTGCAATAGTACTTTTATTATCTCCCTTAATTGATAAGTAGGTAGATGCAGCAATAAAGCCAATAAAAAATAACGGCAAAAGAATAGTAGAAAGTATAAAAGTTTTATTTCTAACTCTTGTGAAATATTCTCTTTTAATAATAAGCCAAACCTTGCTCATGTTTTTTGGTTGATTAGTTTGTTGTTTTTTGTTTGAAGTTCCACAGATTTCGAAGATTTAAATTTCAATAACCGTAAGTAACTAATGAAACTTTTGGACCCCTTTGAACTTTTTAAACCTTTTGAAATTGCCTGGTAGCTTTAGTATCATTTACCTGCTTTATAAATATGTCATTCAATGAGGGTAAAATTTCGTTGAATGAAATAATACTTGCTTCTTGCTTTAAAAAATTATTCAAAACGGAAGTCGGTTTATATCCATGGTTGATTTTTACAACTAACGAATTTTTTTCTTCCTGAAATACTTCAAAGCCATTGTTGTCAAATGTTGCCGGCAATTCTTCAAAACCTATTCTGAATAAATTCTCTTTAAAATCCTGTTTAATTTGATTTACAGTACCATCTAAAATTTTCTCTCCTTTATTTACCAATACAATGTGATCGCATATCTCTTCTACCTGCTCCATTCTATGTGTACTAAAAATAATTGTCGTTCCTTTTTTTGCAAGGTTAAATATTTCGTCTTTTATTAAATTACTATTCACAGGGTCCAGGCCACTAAAAGGTTCATCTAATATTAGCAAAGGTGGCTCATGTAAAACAGTAGTAACAAATTGCAGTTTTTGACTCATGCCCTTACTTAGGTCTTCTACTTTTTTATTCCACCAGCTTTGCATTTCAAATTTTACAAACCATTCCTTAATTTTCTTCATGGCGTCCTGCCTGCTTAAACCCTTTAATTGGGCCAGGTATAAGGCCTGCTCGCCAATTTTCATTTTTTTATACAACCCTCTTTCCTCAGGCATATAACCGATATTATAAATATCATTTCTTGCATCAAATTTTTTACCCTGAAAGATAATGTTGCCACTATCAGGATAAAAAATCCCTGTTATCATTCGCAGCAAGGTTGTTTTACCAGCTCCGTTAGGCCCAAGTAATCCAAAAATGCTCCCTTGTTCTATTGTAAAGCTTATATCATCTACAGCTTTTTGCGTAGCATAATATTTTTTTAAATTATGTAATTCAAGAATATTCATAAGTTAATTAGCTGATTTGATATTGTGTTGTTATGCTAAACATAAGAGATTTAGAATTTGCAAATATCAATGAAAGTTAATCACAAAGTCATTTTCATTTGATCTACTTTTTTCAGCTAGAAGGTGTTTTCTAATGAGCATATTAAGTAATCAGCACATTTGCTATTTTATTTGCTACTTTTTCTCCATCCATTGCTGCGCTTACAATTCCGCCGGCATATCCGGCGCCTTCACCGCAGGGGTATAAATTTTTCAATTGAGGATGAGCGAGTGTATCCATATTTCTGGGTATACGAACCGGTGATGATGTTCTACTTTCAACTGCAACAATTATTGCTTCATTAGTTAGATACCCCCGCATTTTTTTACCAAAAGACTTGAAAGCGATCTTCAATCTTTCAGAAATAAAATCAGGTAAAACATTATCTATTGCAGCCGAACTTACACCCGGCAAATAAGAGCACGAAGGCAGTGAAGATGAAATTTTATTCTCAACAAAATCAATCAAACGCTGTGCAGGTGCTACAAATTTTTGGCCACCTGCAGCATATGCTTTTTTTTCAATCAATCCCTGAAATTTCATTAGCAGCAATGGATCATCGTTCTCGAAATTTAGTTCTGAATTTTTCATTTCATTAAAAGCATCTTCCATTTCAACTTGCACAACTATTCCACTGTTTGCAAAAGGGTTGTTTCTTTTGGAAGGGCTCCATCCGTTAACAACCAATTCCCCATTATCAGTAGATGCAGGAGCTATAATTCCACCTGGGCACATGCAGAATGAAAATACTCCCTTATTATTTACCTGATCAACCACTCCATATGAAGCAGGGGGAAGAAACGAAGTCTGAAAAGCACCACATTCTTGATATGCCTGATTGCGGCCGTATTGGATAGAATTTATTAAAAATTGAGGATGTTCAATGCGAACACCCATTGCAAATGGCTTTGCTTGTATCAGAATATTTTTATGATATAACAAAGCAAAAATATCTCTGGCAGAATGCCCTGTGGCTAATATATAAGCATCTGCTTTAAATACATCTTCTCCGGATTTCACTCCCTGGATTTTTTCCTTCTCGACAATAAAATCTGTAAGTTTTTTTTCAAATACAATTTGTCCACCGCATTCCTCTATCTTTTTACGCATTGCAGTAATTATCTGCGGCAATTTGTTAGTGCCTATGTGGGGATGTGCATCATATAAAATATTTTCCTCAGCCCCAAAGTGCACAAAGAGGTGTAAAATTCTGTCGATATCACCACGCTTATTACTGCGTGTAAATAGCTTGCCATCACTATAGGTGCCGGCACCACCTTCTCCAAAACAATAATTACTATTGGGGTTTATAGTGCCTTCTTTATTCAACAATGCAAGGTCTCTCCTGCGTGCCTTTACGTCTTTACCTCTCTCCAATATGATTGGCCTTATACCTTGCTCGATTAGTTTTAAGGCAGCAAATAATCCTGCAGGCCCGGCACCAATTATGATTACAGTTTTTTCAGATGT
>JBBJOK010000011.1:12792-24258 GCA_037721545.1 Chitinophagaceae bacterium | reverse complement strand
TGCATTGCATCTTTTGTCCCAACTTTTTAAAAAATAACTCCGCCAACAGGTTAATTTATTATATTGAGATTGTGAGATTGAAGGTTAGCATTACAGTAGTGAGGCTGAAAACGCAACTATGAATGTACATAAATAACAGGACAAAAAGTTTTTTTACTTCTGTTATTTTAAAAACAATATTGAAGCAAAAATTGATTTTTATTATATTTTTAATATCAATAAAATAATTCATTAATTGTATTGCACAATATTTTTATCTCAATATAAAAACAAAAAAGGTTACCCCCTGAGGCGGATAACCTTACAACTAAAATATTTTATCATAATTATAACTACATTAACTAAAACCTGTATCCACCGGATAATCCTAAAAATATCTTCCCTTTCGCAAGCATTGATTTAAAACTATTATCAGGCTTTAACCGCAACCCATAATCATAAGAAATAGCCGGCGTTACATAACCGTTATCAAAAAGAAACTGGTAACCTGCCTCTATCCCCGGTTGAAATACAACCGCCTTATTTATTGATGTTGAAGATTGTTTGCCGGAACCGTCACCAACTATTTTATTAAACCATAAAGCTGTTCTAACTCCTGCAAACAAATTACCATTTGTACTGGTTCCTAAAGCGTAACGGTAGCCTGCTAAAATTCCAAATCCTTTTTCACCCGACATGATCTTTTTTGAACCAAAAATAAAAGCAACACCAAGGTTCCAGTTATTACGGTTTTGGAATCCATCATACCGAGCTCCGGCTATGTTTATACCAGGATGATATTTATATTCTACGCCAATTGCCGATGTAGTTGAATTTTCAGCAGTTGGCGCACATGTGGGACATGGGCCAGGATTGCGTTGTGCCTCAGCCAAAAATGGTAAGCTAAACATCATTATAAATGCTGCTGCTTTAATCATCCTTTTGTTATATTGTTTCATAATAATTTTTTATCCCGATAACTTCCGGATTAATCAGCGATTATTGTAGTTGAAAATTTAGAATTATCAGGCCTGATCACTTCCAGGTGATATACACCTTTTATCTTTTTGCCTAACTCTATTACTTCAATGCTGTTGCCTGTTGCATGATATATTTGTTTGCTTAAAACAGTTTGACCGAGATTATTAAGCACCCTTACTTTATAAAGGCCCTGTGGCATATTATTAAATTTAATTTTAATAACGCCATTTACTACAGGATTAGGAAACAGAGACATGCCAGGTTTACCAGCCTGTACTATTGGAGGTTTTGAAAATACAATACTAAAGCGGTTTGCCCCTGTAGATGCTGCATTATTATTTACTGTAAAGTTTACAGTTGTGATTTTATTCACATCAATTGGTATTATGGTATTTAAATAATCATCTTTTAACCATGCGCTAAATAACGGTGCATTAAAATCGGGATTAATTTCAAACTGGTAGGCCCTGTTTGTTCTTAAATTAGCAAGGTTAAGCAATAATATATCTTCACTTTTTATCATTGGCCTGCGGTCAATACTTAGTGCTTTGTTATCTATTATAAATGCTATACCCTCCCCAACATTATATAGTTTGGCAGCATCATAATTATCTATAGCGGCAGCGTAACTATAATCAAATTTTGCAATAATTCCGTCTACTAAAACCGGGGAGCCGGAAGAAACTACATTAAGATTAATTCCTAAACTCTCAATATTACCTGACTGTGTACGGAAAATATTATTAACGTTGGTGGTGCTCTTTTGAGTTTCTTTAAACGTAACTGATGCTGCACCAGTTGCCGGTTTTTTAGTTTGTACAAACATTGCCTGGCCGCTTTGCAGAAATCTTGTATGATCGGCCCCTGCAGGTGTTATTGTATAAGAAGTACCTGTTCCATCGTAGCTAACAGTTACGTAACCGCCGTAACCAAAGGTTCCTGTAAGATACGGATCCCAGTAATAATAAGTGGTTTTGATGTTTGAAGCAATATTATTTTGCCTGAAGAGGTCAAGATCAACAGGTGAAGCGTAGGGATTACCGATCAATTCAAACCCATCAGTAATAGCGCTGGTTGTAAATGTTTGATCACCCATCTGTAGGTTTCCTGTTGCTGAAAGTGTAGTGGTATTAGGTGAGCCTGCAGTTGCATTTCTATCTCCATCAATAAAAATAAAGAAACTTTTATTTGCAGCAGAAAGAGCTGTTGTAAATAATGGAGTTATTGCAGGGTTATTAGTTGTTGTTACATTTTGTAAAGCACTTCCATCAAACCATTTCATACTGGCACCAACTGTAACGGCATCTAGTCCGTTCAATCCACCCGGGCCGGTAACACGTGTACCTCTTCCTGCAGTATTCAATCCCGCATTTTGCCATGTATTAAAAATGCTCACATTTGTGCCTGTTGTGCTTCTTAAAGGTGTTGTTAATAATCTCCATGCGCTTCTTGCAAAGGCGGCACTTATAAAACGTTCAACCGTAACATCGCCTGAAACTATACCGGCTGAATTACCAATCATAGCAGTTCCTGTTGCGGTAGACCTTAGCGTTAAATTACCACCACTGTTTATGGCTACATCTGTTCCTGCACCGTCATTAATGGTTAATACTATATTCGGATTAACTACCACCACACCACCGGAATTTATTACCGTTTGATCTATCGTAATATTTGCAGTTATCGTTACTGAATGCGGGCTTCTGATAGTAATTGTGTTTGCATTAAAATCGGGTGTTAGTGTCGCATTTATCCAGTTTACATTATCAGGTGAGCTTTCCCAGGTTGCTACATCATTCCAATTACCACTTTGCTTACTTCTGAAGAAATCTGATATTATTGTAGTAGGAAATGCTCTTGTTACTGTTATTGTATAGGTTTTTGTAGTTGTTCCATCCTGTGCAGTTACAACGATTATAATTATATTATTACCAACAATTAAAGGTATTGCAGCTGATGGTGTACCTGATGGTACAACTACTCCATTAACTCTAACTGTTGCGGTTGCATCACCCGTTGTTGGTGTTACCGTTATTGATGTGGTTCCATTACTTACTGATGCGGTATAGCTTGTTGTGCCCGGCGCAAAAGCAAGTGTTAATGTACCTGCACTTATAGTAAGATTTGATAAATCAGCATTGGATGAAGAGGCTCTTGTTAGTGTGGTAAAACTTAAAATGCTTCCGAATGTAGTACCAACAGAATTAACAGCTTTCACCCTAAAATAATAAACTGTACCGGGGGTTAAACCTGCTAAGGCAGCAGCAACTGCTGTAGCACCTGTACCATTGGTGATAGTACCACCTGTTGTGGCCGTTATATTGGTAGACCCTGCCAACGTTGGTGATGTACCATAATCAAAACTTACAGTTGTAGTTGCGTCATTATCATTTACAGTGCCATTTAGAATTGCGCTTGTAGATGTTATTGCTGTTGCCGGATTAGTAATGACTGTTGGCGCCAATGGAATAACACCAATGGTAGAATAATACATGCCATTGCCATGTGTACCAACTAATAAAGTATTATCATTATTACGAATTGGCAAAGAAGTAACTACAGCCTGATCAATCACACCTGTACCTTCCCTAACCCATGAAGTATTATTTGCTGTGGCCTGAGATTTACCATCAATTAAAGTAGTACTATACAATCCTACAGATGTACCAACATAATATTCAAAAGCAGTTCCTTTTTTTACTATTGCACATGACCTGAATGAAGGCAGAGATAATAGATTAGCTCCGGTACCCTCTACATTATACCAAACCGGTGTTGCAGCTGTTGCATTGCCTGTCCAAAAAATACTAACTGCATTATAATTTGATATTACAGCCATAACAGTATCATCATTATCCGGTGCCACAGCAATACCGATTACTGTAGATCCGGCAGTAATACCCGATGGAGTAATATCAGCAGGAACTGTTGCAGGGGCTGCATTTCTCGGATCTGTCAGTCGGAAAATTTTTGCTCCACTTGTACCGATATAAAGGTTATGAGTAGGATTATAAGCTCTTCTGGTTGTAGCAAATGATCTTATATTTCCGGTTACTGCGGTACTTACACCAGTCATCTCAGTCCAGCCCACTGAAGGCGTTACTGTACTTGCTACAGTTGTGCGCCAAAGTGTATTTGCATTTGCATAATAAAGATCTTCTGTATTATCAGGATTTAAATAAAATAAAGTAATAAATAAGCCTTGGGCTGTTCCTAAGGCAGCAGGCTTTATAGCTGTTCCAAAATTAGGAGGAAGGCCTGAAGCCCTTCTAAAGATATCACCCAATTGAAAGCCGGCATAATGAAAAACATTGCCTTGAGAAATGCCTACGGATACTCCATCACCACCTAATACCTGTAACATGGTATTTGTACCTGCATTTCTATAAGTTGTTCCGTTATCCTGTGCACCACCAATAAACCTGGTGCTTCCCTGTGTGGGATCAATAGCAGTAAAATAATACTGGTATGTCTGATAACTATTATTAAAAGATGCCCAGCTAACAGTTGCAGCAGTAACATCATTGGTAACATGTATCCCACCATCGTCACCTGAAACCATTTTAATATTTGAGCCCGGTTCAAAAGCAAAAGCATGTATATCCGGGTGATGATTTGGGTATGATGCGAAGCTTGTAGGCACTGCATACCCTCCTATTCTTTTAAAACTTGTGGGTGTAGCAAAGCCATCTGTTGAGGTATAAGCATTTGTGCCCCCGATAATTACAAAGTTGCTGTCATTTGGTTTTACTTCTACGACTATATCATATCCACCCTGGGTATCAAATGTACCCGTAAGGCCGCCTTCGTTGGGTAAATTATTTGTAAGGTTGGCTGACCATGTACCGCTTCCTGTATTAGCACTATACCTAAAAAAATCAGCATGCGGAGCTGTGGTGCCAGTTAATTTATTATCATATAATGCATATAAGACATTTTGATTATTTGGCGCAAGTGCTAAAACCAACCGGCCATAAGTACCACTTGTTTTCCATCCTGATGGTATCCCGTTCCCTGCAATTTTTGTCCAGCTACCACTTGCTCCTGTTGTTGATGTCCATACACCATTTGAATCGCCTATTGCTGTTGTTCCTGCAAAACCTGCATACAGAACGCCGGTATTTGAACACACAATATCACAAACATCTCTACTACTCCCAAATCCTGCTGTTAATACCGAGGTCCAGTTATTTCCTCCATCAGTAGATCTGGCTATATCGCTTAAGCATGCTGCATACACATTGCCGTTTGTTGGATCAACAACTATTCTTTGTATTAAGTCTCTTGATGAACTAAATGATTCATATGCAGATGTATTTGAAAGAGTTAACCTGTTCCAGCTTAATCCATTGTCATTAGATTTATAAACTCCAAAGCCAGTTCTGAAGGCTCCTGTTGCTGAGGAGGAATTTCCCAATGATTCACCTGTTCCCAAATACCAGGTATCCTGTTGTCCGGGACGAGGGTCTTGCGCAATACATGTAATATCATGAATGTTATTTGTGCCGGCTACTAATGTCCACGAGGTACCTCCATTGGTAGACCGCATAACACCGCTACTTACACTTCCTGCTATCATTACCTGGTTAGTAAGAAATCTTACATCATAAGCAAAAGCTCTTGTACGGCCGCCTAAATTATCAGGGCCTGCAGAAGTATACGTGTTTAGATTTGCAGTACGTCCAAAAATACTTTCTTTACCTGGTAAAGATTTCCCCTGTAGATAAGATCTTTGAATTACGCCATCAGGAATTTTTCCTGTAGCAGGATCTTTAATAAGATCAAATTCATATTTCTGTCTCTCGATAATATTATTAAAGGGTGCGGTAAGATAAATATCATGTTCTTTATGCTTCGAATCATTTTTCTGCTGTTTTGATGCATATGCAGGTTTACTATCCGGAATGTGAATGGTTTTACCCTGCTTTGTATTGCTGTTTTTATTTACAGAATTTGCATATTGTATTTTCTTATTAATACCTTTAGCAGGATTACTGTTTTTTTCTTCTTTAGAAATTTGTTCATTTACTGAATTTGTATCTTGTTTACAACTTTGCAGTATTATCATCAATATTATAATTAATGAAAAAATATAGAGTAGGTTTTTTTTCATAATGCAGTTTCAATTAATATTACGATAAAAATAACCTTAAATATATGAATCTATAAAAAATATCTTCAATTTTATACTGAATATTTTTTAAATTTAAACTAGTGAAAATTTTATTATGAAGGCTTTAATTTTAATAGGATGTTTTTCTGCGTTTTTTGTAACAGCATGCACTCAATCACGTTATATAAAAAAAGGTTATGCATATTCTCAACAGGTAAAATCCGGAGTTAATCAAATTGATGAAAAGGGAAATTCTATTATACCCGGAATTGAAATAAAAGGATTTATTTATTTAGAAAGTAAAGGCAGCATAAAACCAAAAATAGATAAAGTAATCTATAAAGGAATATCGTATAATAACCCGCGGGTATTTCTAGCCGGTAATTCTAAAATAGAAATCGGGGATAATAAAGCCGATGGTAAACCCATTATATTATCACCTGCAAAAGGAAATATTTTATGGAGAATTGATCTTACATTAACCGGTAAGGAATTTAATAATAAAACATCTGCTCCAAATATAATCATTGTTAAAGGAAAAAAAGACGGCCATCTTTTTTCTATAAAAATTAATAAGGTAATTGAATTGCAGACTGCCGTAGGAGTATAGATACTTTGCTTTATCTTAAAGCAATATATTGTGTAGAGATTAATAAGGGTAATGAAATAAAAAAAGGCTACCCAATTGGATAACCTTTAAAAATGTTAATAAGAAAATTTTTATTTCACTTCTTCAAATTCAGCATCAGTAACATTATCAGTTGCGGCTTGCGACTGCTGCTGTTGTTCTTCACCTTGCTGGTGCTGCTGTCCATCACCATTGGCTCCTGGTTGCTCACCAGCACCCTGGGTAGCTTTATACATCTCTTCACTAGCTGCTGTCCATGCAGTGTTCATTTCTGCCATAGCAATATCAATAGCTGCAATATCCTGTGTTTTATGTGCTTCTTTCAATTTAGTCAGCGCATTTTCAATAGGTACTTTTTTCTCTGCCGGAATTTTCTCTCCATACTCCTTTAATTGCTTCTCCGTCTGGAATATTAAACTATCTGCCTGGTTTATTTTTTCTATTTTCTCTTTTGCTTCTTTATCGGTTGCTTCATTGGCTTTTGCATCGTTCTTCATCTGTTCAATCTCTTCTTTGCTCAAACCGCTTCCTGCTTCAATCCTTATATTATGAGATTTACCGGTGCCTTTATCTTTTGCGGTTACATGTAAGATACCATTAGCATCAATATCAAATGTTACTTCAACCTGCGGTACTCCTCTTGGGGCCGGAGGGATGCCATCTAAATTAAATGTACCAAGACTTTTATTTTGAGATGCCAACGGTCTTTCGCCCTGCAAAACATGTATCTGAACACCTGGTTGATTATCACTGGCTGTAGAAAATACTTCTGTCTTTTTAGTAGGGATCGTTGTATTGCTTTCAATTAATCTTGTCATTACACTACCCATGGTTTCAATACCCAAAGAAAGCGGGGTAACATCCAATAACAATACATCTTTTACTTCACCTGTTAAAACACCACCCTGTATTGCCGCACCTATGGCAACTACTTCATCCGGGTTAACACCTTTGTGTGGTTTTTTGCCAAAGAAGTTTTCAACAATTTCCTGCACTTTAGGGATCCGGGTACTACCACCCACCAATATTACTTCATCAATTTTTGATTTATCTATACCTGCATCTTTTAATGCAAGCTCACAAGGCTTTAAACATCTTGCAAATAATTGATCAGCCAGTTGTTCAAATTTGGGACGGGTTAATTTTTTAACCAAATGCTTTGGCACACCGTCAACTGCCGTTACGTAAGGCAGATTGATCTCTGTTTCACTGGAAGATGATAATTCCACTTTAGCTTTTTCAGCAGCTTCTTTTAAACGCTGCCAGCTCATGGGGTCTTTACGAAGATCGATTGCTTCATCTTTTTTAAATTCATCAGCCAGCCAATCCATTATTACTTTATCAAAATCATCACCACCTAAATGTGTATCACCATTAGTTGATTTTACTTCAAATACGCCTTCGCCTAATTCTAATATAGAAACATCAAAAGTTCCACCACCAAGATCGAACACGGCAATCTTTTGATCTTTGTGTTTTTTATCCAAACCATATGCAAGCGCTGCTGCAGTGGGCTCATTAATTATTCTGCGAACGTTTAACCCTGCAATTTCACCAGCTTCTTTTGTTGCTTGCCTTTGAGAGTCATTAAAATATGCAGGCACAGTTATCACAGCTTCTGTAACCTCCTGGCCGAGATAATCTTCAGCAGTCTTCTTCATTTTCTGAAGTGTCATTGCTGAAATTTCCTGTGGCGTATATGCCCTGCCATCTATATCAATACGAACAGTATTATTGTCACCCTTTACTACTTTATAGCTCCAATGTCCAGCTTCAGTTGTAATTTCTTCCCATTTATGGCCCATAAACCGCTTAACACTCATAATGGTATTTTGAGCATTGGTAATTGCCTGGCGCTTTGCAGGATCGCCCACTTTTCTTTCGCCGTTCTTCAAGAATGCAACTA
This sequence comes from Chitinophagaceae bacterium, assembly GCA_037721545.1. Lineage (GTDB taxonomy): Bacteria > Bacteroidota > Bacteroidia > Chitinophagales > Chitinophagaceae > Ginsengibacter. Next base: position 15,651 of record JBBJOK010000011.1, on the reverse strand, counting down.
CTGATGGAGTTGTTCTGCGTCCCTCATCATTTGCAATTACTACAGGTTCATTACCTTCCATAACTGCTACACAGCTGTTGGTTGTCCCTAAGTCGATACCTATTATTTTACCCATTATTAATTATTTTATTACTGTTAGTCAATGTTTATGCCAACGGGGAATAGAGTGTAAAAATGGCAGAAGGGAAGAACTTCTGAACCTTGATTTATGGGATTACAGGATTAATGGGATTGAAAATGCAGTTTATTAACTATTGAAGTCTAAAAAGGATTTTTAAAAAAAGTTATCTAGCATTGAATAAATATTTCATCTCATAAATCTCATTTATCCTATAAATCCCAGTTCAGACAATCATATCTCATGGCTTTCTTTTCTTTCCTTAAACGTAAAATGTTTTTGAGAAAGAAAACTAAATGTTACAATAAAACAGATAGTAAATAGCCTTGCAATGGTGGGATAAAAATCCATGTATTCAACCATAACTTTTAAGAAAACATAATTTAAAATAAGGTTCACAGCAACAATCAATAAATACCTGAATAATTGCACACTTCCTCTTAACTGAGATTTATCAAAAACTATATATTTTGAAAGTAAAAAGCCCAAAGGAAAACTTACAAAGAAAGCCATCCATAGTGCGGCGATGTGTGGTTTAAATGCTATAAAACCCAACTCAAGAACTTCTTTGCGAAGGATAAAATTGTAACTAATATAATATATAAAAATATCAACCAGCATATTAGTGCCACCGCTTACTGCATATCTAAAAGTGCTGATTGGCATCAGCCTGTTGAAAGGAGGATAAAAATAATCTATGAACTTTCGTATCGTTTTCTGCAAGTACCCTGAATTTTTACCGAAGATAGTTTTAGAGATTGGTTATAAAAAAATCCCAGCTGTATTTGCAGGGATTGAGAGATGAACATTAAATTAATTTAAAGTATATCGAATAGCAATGCCACCCCAGCTTCCTAAAAAACCATTATTAAATTTGTTGCCAAACTCAATGGAAGGTTGCCAATCTACTGAAAGATTTATAGGCAAGAAACTGATTTTATAATCGAGACCCAACACTCCGTCTATACCAATGGTAGTAGCGCCGCCATATTTATTATTGTAAAAACCAATGTGAGCACCAGGCCCATAATACCACTTTAAACCTTCTACACTATTTATGTCATTGTGTATTTCATATAATCCCGTAATTCTTGCTCCATAATTAAAAAAATATCCAAGGCCTTCAAGTGCGTGTTTATTCGAAATAAAATGTTTTGCAGTTAACGCAGTTGGATAAAATTTTACACCTACCGCAGTTGTATACCCGGAGGAACCAGCAGTAGAACTTTGTGCATTTAGAGAATGAATAGATAAAGTGAAAACCAAGAGGAACACAAAAATTTGTTTCATAAAAATGATTTTGTTAAAGGCAAAATTAAAGATGAAGTGAAATAAATATTTATATAAATTGTTAATTGTACATTTCTTGCTGCAATAATTTTATTCTTTCATCAGCAATATATTCATCATAGGTGCATAACCTGTCAATTAATCCTTTTGGTGTTATTTCAATTATGCGGTTGGCAACGGTTTGGATAAACTGGTGATCATGTGTTGTAAAAAAAACCATTCCGGGGAATGTTACCATTCCGTCATTAAATGCAGTTATACTTTCCAGATCAAGGTGATTTGTGGGCTCGTCGAGAACCACTACATTAGGGTTTTGCAACATCATACGGCTAACCATACAACGAACTTTTTCACCACCGCTCAATACATTTGTTTTCTTCATTATCTCATCTCCGCTGAATAACATTTTTCCTAAAAATCCTCTTAAAAAATCTTCATCAACATCTTTTACATAAGGAGGAACATATTGCCGCAGCCAATCCATTAGAGAAAGCGAGCCTGTAAAAAATTCTGTATTATCGTTCGGCAGATATGCAGTTGTAATGGTTGTACCCCACTCATACTTACCGCTATCAGGCTTCATTTTGTTATTTATTATTTCAAAGAAAGAAGTTAATGCAACAGGATCCCGGCTCAAAAAAGCGATCTTCTGGCCTTTTACAACATCAAAAGAAATATTATTGAACAAAGTTCTGCCATCACTGGATTTTGAAAGTTTTTCAACATTTAAAATCTGATTACCAGCGTCTCTTTCCGGTTTAAAAATTATCCCAGGGTATTTTCTGTTACTTGCGGTAATATCTTCAAACACCAATTTATCCAATGCTTTTTTACGTGATGTTGCCTGTTTACTTTTTGAAGCATTGGCGCTAAATCGTGCAATAAATTCAAGAAGATCTTTTTTCTTCTCTTCCTGTTTTTTATTTTTGTCAGTAGCCTGTCTTGCTGCTAACTGGCTGCTCTCATACCAAAATGTATAGTTGCCTGTATAAATTTTTATTTTCTTTTTATCAACATCTGCAACATGCGTGCATACGGCATCCAAAAAGTGACGATCATGACTAACTACCAAAACAATATTTTGATAATCAGCTAAAAAATTTTCAAGCCATGAAATAGTTTCAACATCCAGATTGTTTGTAGGCTCATCCAATAATAAAATATCCGGATTACCAAATAATGCCTGCGCCAATAACACTCTCACCTTAACATTAGCGCCAATGTCTTTCATTAATGTTTGATGTAGGTCATCTTTTACACCCAGTTCACTCAACAAGGTGCCAGCATCGCTTTCAGCAGTGTAACCGCCCATTTCCCCAAACTCTTCCTCCAGGTGAGCAGCCTTCATACCATCTTCTTCACTAAAATCTTCTTTAAGATAAATTGTATCCTTTTCATGCCTTACATCCCACATCTTTTTATGTCCCATTAATACCGTATCCAACACTGAT
>JBBJOK010000011.1:0-12692 GCA_037721545.1 Chitinophagaceae bacterium | reverse complement strand
TTTTTAAGAGGCGCAAAGGTAAGGCTTTACGATGTACGAAGTGTGATGTTTGAAGTATGAAGTAAGTTACCTTTGCAACTAATCAGGAATTTTTAAGAATGTCGATACTAAATGTTTTAAAAGAAGCAACAATACAGAGTCTTACAGCTTTGTACGATAAATCATTTACCGAAACGGATTTTCAGGTAAGCCAGACCAAACCTGAGTTTGAGGGCAATTATACCATTGTATTATTTTCATTGGTAAAGAGTCTAAAAAAATCACCGGAAGCTTTAGGAAAAGAAATAGGCGATGAATTAATTAAAAATCATTCTCACATATTTTCAAAATACAATATCATCAAAGGTTTTTTGAATCTCACTATTACTGACACTCATTTACTTGATCTTTTAAATAAAAATTACAATGATGTATGCTTTGGCAAGCATGAAATAAATGACCAAAAGATAATGGTGGAATATTCTTCTCCCAACACAAATAAACCCATTCATCTTGGTCATTTAAGAAATAATTTTTTAGGATGGAGCGTTGCGGAAATATTAAAAGCAAACGGCTATGAGGTAACAAAGTCATGCATCATAAATGACAGGGGCATTCATATTTGCAAAAGTATGATAGCATGGCAAAAGTTAGCAAATGGAGCAACACCACAATCAACTAAAACAAAGGGAGATCATTTTGTTGGAGAATATTATGTAAAATTTAATGACGAGTATAAAAAAGAAATTGAAGAATTAGTAGCTCAGGGAGTTTCAAAAGAAGATGCAGAAAAAAAAGCGCCGCTTATGCAGGAGGCACAAACTATGCTACTTGACTGGGAAAGCGGAAAGCCTGAAGTGATCGATCTATGGAAAAAAATGAACGGTTGGGTGTATGAAGGTTTTGCTGTAACATACGATCGTATTGGCAGCGACTTTGATGAAAAATATTATGAAAGCAATACTTATCTTTTAGGTAAAGACATCGTTAAAGAAGGTTTGGCAAAAGGTGTTTTTGAAAAGGAAGAAGATGGAAGCATATGGATTGATCTTACTACAGACGGACTAGATAAAAAAATTGTTCAGCGTAGGGATGGTACCTCTGTTTATATAACCCAGGATATAGGGCTTGCAAAACAAAAATATGAAGAGTATAAAATTGATAAAAGCATTTATGTGATTGGTGACGAACAGAATTATCACATGAAAGTTTTAAAGCTAATAGCCGAAAAGCTGGACTTGCCCAACGCAAAAAATATTCATCATCTTAGTTATGGAATGGTGGAATTGCCTTCAGGAAAAATGAAAAGCCGTGAAGGAACAGTAGTAGATGCAGATGATATAGTTGAAGAAATGATTGCCACTGCAAAGCAACACACGGAAGAATTAGGCAAGGTAAAAGATTTTGAAGAACATGAACTGGCGGATTTATATGAAACGATCGGGTTGGGTGCCATGAAATTTTATCTGCTGAGGGTTGATCCTAAAAAAAGAATGATATTTAATCCTGAAGAAAGCATCGACTTTCATGGATTTACCGGACCGTTTGTACAGTATACCTATGCGAGGATACAGTCGGTGCTTAGAAAAGTTGACAGTTCACCATTGACAGTTGACAGCAGCATTCTTCCTCATAACCAACAACCGATAACCGACAACTTGCTTCCTTTAGAAAAAGAGCTGATCCTTACAATTGAACAATACTCTCAAACTATAGAACAGGCGGCAACTGAATTAAATCCATCGGTTATTGCCAATTATGTTTTCGATCTTGCTAAAACATTTAATTCATTTTATACAGAGCATTCAATTGCCAATGCGGAGTGTGAAGAAAAAAGACAATTGCGGTTACACATAGCTTCTATGACTGCTAATGTTATTAAAAGTGGCATGCAATTGATGGGAATTCAAGTGCCGGAGAGGATGTAATATAAATTTAAGCAACGTCAAAAGTATGATCTTCAACCATACATTTTAATACATCTCCCATGAGCAAGCTATTGATAGTTATTCTTATAGCATTTACTGCATCTTCCTTTTTAAATCCAAATCGCAATAAAAATTTATACCCGTAATTGCTTAATTTAATTACAGATAAAAATGAATAACTTACAATATTCCAGAAACTTTTTGTATTAAAAATTGCGTATTTATTATGATTTCGGATAACAGAGATAAATAAAAGATACTAAGTAAAAAAATGAAACCAAGAGTTATTATTGTATATATTATATTTATTGCGATTGCCATCCATAGTTGTAAAAAAAATACAGACAGCAAGGTAACAATGCCTAAGCCTGTTGCTGATTTTATATTTAGCATTCAAAATAATGGAATAGCACCGGTAAAAGTTACATTTACCGGAACATCACAAAATGTAAATACATATCAATGGTTTTTCGGGGATGGAAATACAGCCACTGCATCCAATACAGAACATTCTTATATAACCCCTGGAGCTTTTTCTGTAAAACTAATTGTAAGCAATGAATATGGTAGGGACAGTATCACTAAACAGATTAACATAACTATAAATAAACCGCAGGCTAATTTTACTTTCTCAATACTTAATGACGGAATACTGCCTGCTGCTGTAACTTTTACAAATACTTCTTTAAATGGAGATTCATATCAATGGTATTTCGGGGATGGAAACTCATCAATAACGAACAATGCTCAAAACAGCTACACAATTAACAAAAGTTATTTAGTAAAACTTATTGCAACTAACGCCGGTGGTAAAGACAGTATTACTAAAGAAGTTATTATTAACCCGCTTAATAATTCAGTGCTGGTGTATTTAGTTACTCCAAAAGATAAAATATTTAATCAGCAATATTATAATGCAGCAAAATCATGTGCAATAAATCTGCAAAATTGGTATAAGGGGCAAATGGGTAACAAAACTTTTGTACTAAATCCTCTTGTTATTGATACACTGCAAGGCTTCCATGATGCTTCATGGTATAACAACAACAATGGTTCTGTTAGTGGTAGCGATCCTAGGTTTTATGGGTATTATAATACATATAATGAAATACAACAGATACTCGGATCAAGGTTTAATACAATTAAATATGTTTATTTGGTTTATGTAGCAGCGCCTTTTGATGGCGCAGGAGCAACTGGTTTTTCTACAATGGGTGAAGGTGATTTAAAGGGTTTATTAGGTCAAAATTTAGAAAATTTAAATCCTAATCGCTGGATTGGCGGTGCCGGTCATGAACTGGGACATGGCTTTGGATTGCCTCATCCTACTAATCAAAATCCACAGGCATTAATGTGGACAGGCTACCTGATTTATCCAAATTGCATATTACAGCAGGAAGACAGGAATATGTTAAGTGTAAGTAATTTTTTCAAATAGCCTGCAAACCATACAATCCTCGGTACCAGTATCAGTAATTTATAAATCAACGGCATATCTTTTGTCATTTGAACTCCATACCCAAATTATACATAATAAAGCTCCAGGTATCTGCCGCTTCATAAATTTGTTTGCCCGTTGGCTTACCTGCACCATGACCGGCTTTGGTTTCAATACGTACCAAAGTAGGGTTAGTACCATCATTCATTTCCTGTAAGGTGGAGGCAAATTTAAAACTGTGTGCTGGAACTACTCTGTCGTCATGATCTGCAGTAGTGATGAGCGTTGCAGGATATTTTGTCCCTTTTTTTAAATTGTGCAATGGTGAATATTTAATGAGGTTTTTAAAATCTTCTTCTTTATCACTTCTCCCATATTCCGTTGCCCATGCCCAACCAATTGTGAAAGTATGGTAACGTAACATATCCAAAACACCAACCTGCGGAATGGCAACTTTAAAAAGGTCTGGACGCTGTGTCATAACTGCACCTACCAATAACCCTCCATTACTTCCCCCTTGCACAGCAAGCTTCTGAGGATTTGTATAATTGGCTTTTATTAAAAACTCTGCAGCAGCTATAAGATCGTTAAACACATTCTGTTTATTTAATAACATACCCGCTTTATGCCATTCCTCCCCATATTCATTTCCTCCACGAAGATTAACAACAGCATATACTCCACCCTGTTCTAAAAAGAAAGCATTGGAGATACTGAACCCCGGTGTAAGCGGAATATTAAATCCACCATAGCCATATATCAATGTGGGATTATTGCCATCCAGTTTTAATCCTTTTTTATAAGTTATAAACATGGGGACTTTTGCACCATCCTTACTGGTGAAGAATGATTGCACCGTTTGGTAATTACCAGCATCTATTTTTACTTCATTTTTTCTGAAGGGTTCTGTTTTGCCTGTTGTAATATTATATCTGAAAATTGCAGGTGGATAATTGTAAGATGAGTAAGTAAAGAATATTTCTTTATCCTCTTTATATCCACCAAAGCCGCCGGCAGAGCCAATCCCCGGCAACTTTATTTCTTTTTCAAGAATTCCTTTATAATTGGTTTGATATATTCTGCTGGAAGCATCTTCCAGATAAGAAACGAATAATTTGCCACCAGCTTTGCCAACACCCTGCAACAATTTGGTTCTGGTGGGTATAATAGTTTGCCAATTTTCTTTTGAAGGTTTTTTAGGGTCAATAGATACAACCTGGTAGTTGGGTGCATCCGCATTTGTTCTTACCAATATTCTATCTCCATCATTGTCTATAACATTGGCTTCCCAATTAAAACCTTGTATCAACAAAGTAAGTTCCTGTTGATTATTTTTTAAATCTTTTATCCATAATTCCTTTCCGCTGGTTCCTTCAGAAATATTTATTATGAGAAAGCGTTCATCTTCTGTAATACCTGCACTCACATTACGCAGTGGATGTTCTTTATCCTCATAAACAAGCATGTCAGAAGATTGTGCAGTGCCTAATTTGTGATAATATATTTTATGAAATTGGTTTTGTTTACTCAATTTACTTTTTTCATCAGGCTCCGGGTATCGGCTGTAATAAAACCCATCGTTACCCTTCCAGGAAAGGCCGCTAAATTTTATCCATTGAACTTTATCAGTCAATTGTTGCTTTGTATTTACATCAATCACGTATGCGTCCTGCCAATCGCTCCCCGCCTGCGCAATCATATAGGCTGCATATTTTTTATTTTTGCTGAATGCAGGCGATCCAACCGCAGCAGTTCCATCTTTACTCATTTTATTAGGATCGATAAAAACTTCTGGAGTACCACTTAATCCTTTTTGGCGGTACAGAATGCTTTGATTTTGTAACCCATCATTTTTATAGTAATAATAATATTCACCCTCTTTTCTGGGTGAGCTGTATTTTGGATAATTCCACATTTCTTCCAGCCTTTTTCGTACCTGTGCTCTATAAGGAATTTTAGAAAGATAATTCTGCGTTACTTTATTTTGTTCTGTAACCCATTCAGCTGTTTCAGCACTTTTATCATCTTCAAGCCAGCGATAAGGGTCTGAGACTTTTGTGCCGAAATAATCATCAACCTGGGTTACTTTTTTTGTTTCAGGGTATTTTATCTGGGCAACAGATGACAACGTTATCATCGTTGAAAAAAACAGAAAAGAAAACTTACTTAACATTATTGGAATTTACTTTTGATTAAATAATTGTTTCTAAGTTAGTCAAAAAAATAGTTTTGTTTGTAAATATGTAGTTTTGCCCACTTATATATAAAAAACTGCAGGTTTTTGCATTATGAGTAAAAAAGTGACAAGGATAGGTGTACTCACATCAGGCGGAGATTCTCCCGGAATGAATGCTGCAATACGGGCTGTAGTTCGTACAGGTATTTATAATAATATGGAAGTTTACGGAATAATGCGTGGCTATTCAGGCATGGTGGATGGCGATATTTTTAAGATGGAAAGTAAAAGTGTGGCAAACATTATTCAAAGAGGAGGTACAATTTTAAAAACATCAAGATGCAATGAATTTCTTGAACCCGAAGGTAGAAAAAAAGCTTATGAGAGTTTAAAAAAATTCGACATTAATGGCTTGGTAATAATCGGCGGTGATGGCTCTTTTAGAGGTGCAAGAATTTTTAGTAAAGAATATGATATCCCCTGCATTGGGTTACCCGGCACAATTGATAAAGATATAGCAGGAACTGATTTTACAATTGGCTTTGACACAGCTGTAAATACTGCAGTAGAAGCTATTGATAAAATAAGAGATACGATGGATGCCCACGACCGCCTGTTTGTAATAGAGGTTATGGGGCGTGATTCAGGATATATCGCTTTACATAGCGGTATTGCCACCGGAGCAGAAAATATTTTAATCCCAGAAAAGGTAACAGATATAGAAGCTATACTTACAGCGTTGATGGAAAAAGAAAGAAGGCAAAAGTTGGTAAACCTGATTATTGTTGCAGAAGGAAAATTTGGTGGCGCCACAGAAGTCGCAAAAATTATAAGGGAAAGATTACCACAGCAGGAAGTAAGGGTTTGCATACTTGGGCATATTCAACGTGGTGGTTCGCCAAGCTGTTTTGACAGGCTTATTGCAAGCCGTATGGGATATGCTGCGGTTGAATGTTTACAGGAAGGCAAGCATAATGTATTTGTAGGTATTTTAAACAATCGTATGCACTATACTCCTTTGGATGAGGCTGTAAAGAAAAAGCAACGCATAAGTGAAGAGTGGATGAAAATTGTAAAAATATTATCAAGTTAAATTATGTCGAAAAATATAAGTAAATACCTGCACCGGAATATGGATAAGCAGGCTGGAATTGAACACACCATAAAGCGAACTAAGATTGTTGCTACGGTAGGGCCAGCTTGCGATACATATGATAAGCTTTTAGAGTTGGTAAAAGCTGGTGTAAATGTTTTCCGCCTTAATTTTTCTCATGGCTCGCATGAGGATAAAGCAAAGATCATTGAATTTATTCGCCAAATAAATAAGACAGAACCTTATAACATCGCCATTCTAGCAGATCTGCAGGGCCCTAAACTTCGTGTTGGAGAAATAGAAAATAATGCCTTGGAAATAATACCCGGCGATATACTAACATTTACCAATGAGAAATGCATCGGCACCAAAGAAAGAATATATGTAAGCTATCCTAATCTTCATTCGGATGTAAAACTTGGGAACTGCATAATGATTGATGATGGAAAATTTGAAGTACGGGTTGTAGAAATTGCACCTAACCACGATGTAAAAGTGGTAGTGGTAATGGGAGGAATACTTTCTTCAAAAAAAGGCCTTAATCTTCCGGACACAAAAATTTCATTGCCGGCGCTAACAGAAAAAGACCTTGTTGATCTTGACTTTATAATTGACCAGAATGTAGATTGGATTGCACTTTCTTTTGTACGCCAGGTAAAAGACATTACTGAATTGAAAACCATATTAAAAGAAAGGAATTGTAAATCAAAAGTTATTGCCAAAATCGAGAAGCCGGAAGCGCTTGTAAATATTCGTGATATAATTGTGGAAAGCGATGGAATAATGATTGCCCGGGGTGACCTTGGTGTTGAGCTGCCTGTTGAAAAAGTACCACTGATACAAAAAGAACTTATCCGCAAATCGATGCACCGGGCAAAACCTGTTATTGTTGCAACCCAGATGATGGAAAGTATGATTGATCGTATAAAACCCAATCGTAGTGAAATAACAGATGTTGCAAATGCAGTTTTGGAAGGCGCTGATGCTTTAATGCTTAGTGGGGAAACTGCCACAGGCCTGCACCCAACGTTGGTAATTGAAACCATGAGCAAAATAATTATGGAGGTAGAAAAAACTGCGTATGATTATGACCGTGATGATATACTTACTCCGCAATCTCACTCTCCATCTTTTATAAGCGATGCCTTGTGTTATAGCGCCTGTAAACTGGCACAGGATGTACAGGCAGATGCATTGGTCGGAATGACACAAAGCGGTTATACCGGTTTTATACTCAGCAGTTACCGCCCTAAATCTTTACTTTATATTTTTAGTAAAGAAAAAACCTTGATAAATCAATTAAGCCTGAGTTGGGGCGTTCGTGCATTTTTTTACAATGAGGAAGAAAGCCTTGATGATATAATCTTTGACCAGATAAATATTTTAAAAGAAAGAGGTTTTTTAAAAGCAGGTGATTTAGTTGTAAATACAGGCAGCACACCTATTGATTTACATTTACCTACCAATACGGTAAAAATTACAAAGGTGGAATGATCGTGTGCTAATTGCAGTTGTGAAAAATTTAGAATGTGCAGGTATGCAGAATGAAAAATTTACATACTTGTACATTTTAATTTATCGCCAGGCACAAATGATAACCGCTGCAATAATATTACCTAAAACCTGGTAGCCTCCGTTGATAAAGTATAGACCGGTAGGTTTATTTTCATATAGCATATTAATAGCCATCGATGTAAAAGTGAAACAAATACCGGTTAAAGCACCAAGTTTTAATCCGTATTGCCATGAATCCAGAACCAGGTAATCTGCTAATAGTGCTATTCCAATGGCCGTTATAAGCATCATCATAAATGATCCAAACATAATAGCTACCATTCCCTTTTTAGCATTCTCATCATTCACATTTACGCCTGTATATTCTATCCATTTTTTTTGGAATAAAAAAGAATACCACAAAGCACCGAGTGCGAAATAACTGATAGCTGCTACTAATACTGCCATCCAATTAATTTCTTTTAATACTGCTTGTAACATATATAGTTGTTTTGGTTAGAAATGTAATATAGATTTGAAAATACAAACTCTTTTTACCATTTACAAATTATGTTCAATTATAATAATAAAATTTTTCGTACAAGCAGTAAGTCTAAAAATGGAGAAGTTAACAGACATACAAGATTTCATTACCGTCAAAATGGAAAAATTGTAACAGCAGATTATTCTGGAGGAGGTATAATCTCAGGCCACCTTATGGCAATTGCTGATAAAAATGGTATACTTGAAATGCGTTATCACCATATAAATATTCATAATCAATTTATGACAGGTACATGTATATCAACTCCTGAAATTTTAGAAACCGGAAAAATACGATTACATGAAAAGTGGCAATGGACAAGCGGAGACAAAAGTAAAGGCGAATCAATTATTGATGAAATGTGAGTCTATTTTTTCATGAACGCATCTAATTTCTTCCTGGCATCGCTTCTTATTTTATTTTTTAAATAACCACTCCACCCTAACAAAATACCGGGTAAACCTAATGCCTGCCTGCTCCATTTATAAATATCAAATTCATCGGTATGTTCAATAATTTTACCATCTGCTATTCGCATATGAGCTTTTATTTTATTCACAACCTTTCTTCCGGTTTTAGAAAAAGGATAAATAGCAGTCCAGTTACAGGTTCCATATTCCCCGTCAACTTCTATCTTATCAGTTTGTATAGTTAAATCTGTAGCGCTTTTACACAACATTTCCCACATGGCTTTTACCTCATCCCCCTACAATACTCCAAATACCGGATCATTAAAAACTGGATCAACAGAATAACAATTTTGCATGGTAGTATAATCCAATCTTCCAAATGCATCATAAAAAGTTTGAATCAATTCTTCATTATTATTCATGTATACAATTTAGTTTCTTTAAATTTAGAATTCCAAAAAATTATTTACATGAAAAAAATCATCTCTTTTTTATCAATTTTTTTAATTCCTTTTTCTCTGCTAGCTCAAAATGCAGACAGTACCTGGTTTGTAAATAATTATTACAAAATAGAAAAGCAAATACCTATGAGAGATGGAATTAAACTCTTTACCGCTATCTATATTCCCAAGGATAAAAATGAGAAACATCCAATGTTAATTACCCGTACGCCATATTCTTGCAGGCCTTATGGAGAAAATAATTTTATACCCGTTTGGAAAAGCTATAAGATGGAATATGCAAAAGAAAATTACATTTTTGTTTTACAGGATGTTAGAGGGAGGTATATGAGTGAAGGAGAATTTATGGATGTTCGTCCCTTTAACCCAAATAAAAAAACGAAAAATGATATAGATGAGGCAAGCGATAGCTATGATGCCATTGATTGGCTGATAAAAAATATACCGGATAATAATGGAAAGGTTGGTGTAGTTGGAACCTCTTATCCAGGTTTCTATTCAACTGAAGCCGCACTCAGTGGACATCCGGCATTAAAAGCTGTTAGCCCTCAAGCCCCTGTAACCGATTGGTTTATTGGAGATGATTTTCACCATAATGGAGCCTTTTTTATTATGGATGCTTTCTCATTTTACCCAACTTTTGGTAAACCCCATCCAAAACCTACTATGGATTACGGCACAGGTTTTACTACTCCAATAAAAGATAATTATACATTTTATTTACAAACAGGTGCATTAAAAAATTTTAAAAGACTAATTGGTGACAGCATTAAATTCTTTCATGAAATGTACCAGCATCCTACTTATGATGGATGGTGGAAAGCAAGAAATGCAAGAGTAGGGTTATATAATGTAAAGCCTGCTATCCTTTGGGTTGGTGGCTTGTTTGACGCTGAAGATTGTTGGGGAGCGTGGAATAGTTATAAAGCCATAGAAAAACAAAGCCCTCAAACAAATAGCAAAATTGTAATGGGGCCATGGTATCACGGACAATGGAGTAATGAAGGAAGTTTTTTGGGGAATGTAAGGTTTGCAAGCAATACCGCAGCATATTTTCAGAAAAATCATGAAATACCTTTCTTTAATTATCATCTCAAAAACAAAGGCAATGTTGACGAGATTGCAGAAGCAAATATTTTTTTTACTGGTGAAAATAATTGGAAAAAATTTAATCAATGGCCACCGGCAGATGTAATTACAACTGATTTATTTCTATTAAGCGGAGGAAAAGCTTCCTTTAATCCTACCTCTATAAAAAGTGAAAAGGATCCCCAATCAACAGGAGAAAAAATAAAGGTGCTTACAGATAAAATTCAGGATATGTTTACATCAGGTAAACCATCTGCTAACTATGATGAGTACATAAGCGACCCCGCTCACCCTGTACCTTACACTGAAGATGTGCATGATGACAGGACAAGAGAATACATGACCGACGACCAACGTTTTGCTGAACGCCGTACGGATGTACTTACATTTAAAACAGATGTTTTAACTAAAGACATAACCCTTGCCGGTCCGGTAATTGCAAGCCTGATGACCACTATTTCTACGACTGACGCGGATTTTGTTGTTAAGCTTATAGATGTTTTTCCGGATGATTTTAAATATGAGAAAAATATGAAAGGAAATGAAAAAGACTATCCAATGGGTGGATATCAATTGTTGGTTCGTGGCGAAATTATGAGAGGTAAATTTAGAAATAGTTTTGAGAAACCTGAACCCTTTACACCTAATAAAATAACTGAAGTAAAATGGGAGTTGCCCGATGTTGCACATACTTTTAAAAATGGCCATAGAATTATGATACAAGTGCAAAGCAGTTGGTTTCCATTAGCAGATAGAAATCCTCAAAAGTTTATTGATATTTATCAGGCCGACGATAAAGATTTTCAAAAAGCTACCATTAGAATTCATCATGATGGAACAAATAATTCCAAAATTACATTACCGGTTTTAAAATAAATTCTTTTATGAAGAAGATTTTGTTTCTGCATTCGCTTTTGATTTCTATAACTTCATTTTCACAAATGAATGAAATAAATATTGTTCCACAACCTGCATCTGTTATAGTAAAATCAGAACCTTTTCACTTCCTTCTTCTACGAGAATAATTGTTTCTGATAAAAGGATTTTGATTCATCAACTTTTTTTAATGATTATTTAAAAAAGTTTTATGGTTGAGATAGAAGTGGAATAATATTTATAGAAAAAAAATATGAAACAATTCATACAGGTAACCCTTTTCGTTTGTTTGCACATTTGCTGCTATTCACAAATAATTTCTACAGAAAAAATAAAAGCTGTTCCTCAATCAGAATTTTATAACACAAAAGATTCCAGTATAGTCTTTCCGATTTTCAAATTAAAAAATAAAAAGGCTGAACAGAAGATCAACCAAAAACTCCTGGATGACTTTAAAAAAGGCAGATTTATTGAAAAGAAAACAAATAACATCAGGTTAATTCTTAAAGAAGCAGGTAGCGATGGACTAACTGACCTGGATTTTGAAATAGCTTATCAAACTAAAAAAATTATTTCTTTTTCTCTCCTATGGGGTGGTATGGGAGCCTATCCTACTACCTGGCAAACACAATATTGTTTCAATCTTGAAACAGGAAATATAATTACACTGGATAGTTTAATAATTAAAAGCAAAAAGAAAGAATTTTTACATCTTGTGAAAAAGAAACAGGAAATAAATATAATTACCAATAAAAGAAATTTAATGGATCAGCTCCGCAAAAAGGAAATTGATAAAGAAACATATCAGTGGGCAATAAACCAAATGGAAAATAACTGCTGGGGCAATTATGATCCCCATAATTTCACTATCAATAAAAATACCATAACTGTAATTATTGAATGCGATTTTCCACATGCCATTCTTGCTTTATCACCCGATAGTGACATTAAACTGCAGCTAAAAAGTATTAGCTGGTACTTTAATAATACATACAAATACCTGCTTGAATAATCGCTTATATAAGGACAAACAAAAACTTTTAAATAATTTTACCACAAACTACTAGCATGCGTAAAAGGATTGATCTCACTGATTCATTAGAAAAAATTCCGGTTAAAATATTTCCTTCTCCAAAAGAAGGTTCAGTATATGTGGCTAATGTAATTGCTGATCTTATTAAAGAGAAAGAAGCAAAAAACGAGA
>JBBJOK010000161.1:0-6741 GCA_037721545.1 Chitinophagaceae bacterium | reverse complement strand
CCCAGAGTTCATTGAAAGCGATGCACCGATAGTTAAAGCGTCAGGCTTGTACCATATTTTGTTGCCCCACCCTGTTTCTTATGATATTACGTTAGATAAGGAAAATAATTTCTTGTTTTTAACAGGAGCAAATATGGCGGGAAAAAGTACTTTCATAAGATCTGTTGGCACCGCTGTTTTCCTGGCTCATATAGGGATGGGTGTGCCGGTAAAGGCAATGCAGCTTACTTTATTTGATGGTTTATTAAGCAATATAAATGTGGTAGATAATATTGCAAAAGGTGAAAGCTATTTTTATAATGAAGTGCAAAGAATTAAAAGCACCATTTTAAAAATTAATGATGGCAGGCGATGGCTGATATTAATTGATGAACTGTTTAAAGGCACGAATGTTCAGGATGCAATGAAATGCAGCACAGTTGTAATTGAGGGACTGATAAAAATTAAAAACTCTTTGTTTATTCTTTCCACGCATTTATATGAAATCGGCGAGTCACTGAAAGCTCATAAAAATATTTCATTTAAATACTTTGAAACAACGGCTGATAACGAACAGCTGAAGTTTAGTTACCAGTTAAAAGATGGCATCAGCAATGACAGGATTGGTTATTTGATATTAAAACGGGAGAAGGTTATTGAGTTGTTAGAAGGGTTGTAAATGCATTACATAATTCCCACACTTTCTAACCATTCATTCCATATTTTATCTGCAATTTGTTTTGATCCCCATTCATTTTTATCCCGTGAATTATAAAAATTATTTTCAGACCAAAACAAATGATATTCATCAAAGGCAAGTGTAAAATTTTTGGCAGCACTTCGATTATTATTATTATTGTTATTTACAGAATATGTGATTTGCTGATCTTTTGCATGAGAAAAAATGCCTGAGTAATTATCAGCTTTTATTGAAAGGTTTAATTGTGATTCGGTGTTTATTTTGTTTCTGTTTACCAGCAGGCACTCAAATTCATTTTTATTGTCCACTAAATTTCTTGTTTTTATATTATCTATTTCAGATACTTCTTCAAGAAATCTTTTTAAAAACTCTTTTACTTCATGAAAACTCTTTTCTATAAAATCCATTTTCTCTATTGAATCAAAATCTTTTTGA
Organism: Chitinophagaceae bacterium; assembly: GCA_037721545.1. Lineage (GTDB taxonomy): Bacteria > Bacteroidota > Bacteroidia > Chitinophagales > Chitinophagaceae > Ginsengibacter. Next base: position 5,627 of record JBBJOK010000161.1, on the reverse strand, counting down.
ACTCTATAGTTTCTTGAAGGAGTAATTTGTGTTGACTTTATTATTGATGAACTAGTTTTATCAATACCGCCGGATTGAATCAATTTCCTAATGTTTTGTATAATATCTAAAAATGCTGTGTTTTTATTTTCCCATGTGCTGACTTCTTTACCGTCTTTAGGCAATGCTTTAAACTCCTTAAAAGGGGTGCTAAGCCAATCACAAGGTTCAAGTATTACAGGAATTATTATTATCAAACCTTGCTTCTCCATTTCCAAAGCTTTTTCAAATTCCTTTTCGTAACAATATTTTGATGCGATGTAATCAGGACTTAATAGCGCTAAAAACAATTGGGAATTATTAAGTGCAGAAGAAATATTTTGGTTCAGATTTCCTCCAGCAGGTATCTCTTTATCTGTCCATGCTGAAATAATTCCATCCCTTTGTAATTGTGCCATATGCTTGTGTAAAGTGTCAAGCATTGAAGCATCATTGTGACTGTATGAAATAAAGGCATTCATTTTTTATTTTTTTAATCTAACCATTTTTTTAATATTACCTGTTTTTGTGCCGTAGCATTATCTATTACATTTTGTGCTGTGGCTATTTGAACTTCGAGTATTTCTATTTCTTTAACTAATTGTTGCTGAACGGGTAATGGCGGAACAGGAATTTTTAAATTATGAACATTGTTTCTGTTCAATCCTGGAACTCCAATGCCTTTTCCTCTTGCAATTTCAGGAAGGTTTAAAGTTTTGAGTAAGTAATAAAAATATTTGATATTAATTTTACTTTCATTATATTTTACATAAAATGTTGTGTCGATAGGATAGGAATCGTTTTCTATTAAAACTATTGCGCCTGCTGAACCTTTTCTTCCTACAATTATTGAGGGACCTTTTATTAAGCTCTCATTATGATAACCCACAATTCCGTTAGAACCCATCACCGGTATATCTCCTAATCTTCTATCAGACTCTTTTAAAGGTTTACCATATTCCAACGTGGCAACTGTATCAAATTTCATTTGTTCTGCATTACTGATTGCATCCTTAAATATTTTTTGGATAGCTTCTTCAGCATAACCAATGCCTTGCTGGGCTTCATTTACAGTATTATCAACCGCATTGCAATCGGTAACTATATTTTGTTGTACGTCGGTTGGAGGTAATGGGATTTTATAGTTTTTAATGTAGTCGCTATTTATTTCTTTATACTTACTTCCTGATGAGATCATTTTTTCAATATCCTTTCCGAATTGTTTAAGAATATAGTAAAGAAACTCATGATTTAATTTTGACTCATCACACACAAAATTCTTATATCCCTGATTTGTTGCAGTTGGCAATTTATTAATACAGACTTCGCCTATAGTTGCACGGCTTGAAAAAATAACTGTATTAATTGGTAAGAGTTGGGCACTGCTATTATCCAAACCTGCTTGAGTTATCTTTTTGGCAGTGTCAAATAAATACTTTGATTTTGTATCGACAAGAGTAGCCCAGCAAATAGTTCCATTCTCCCAATAGTTAGGATTATTTGTATCTGGTGTTGCCCCATTTTTCACTTCTGTTACGTCACCAAGTCTTACCATTGGATATTTACTAACTGTTTCTCCAACTTTCTTTGGAGTAAGTGAAATCGTTTTATTAAAATCTCTTCTGCTAAAGTCAAGCATATCCTCAAGCCTTGCAGTATGGACATATTCGGATAAATTATCAGGTAGCACAAAACTTCTCCCTAAATAATTATGCTGTATGTAATAATTAAGCTTTGCTTCATCCTGCTGCTGTAAAGGATTATAAAGCGGGGTTTGTATGTAATTCAATTGCGCAGTAACTAATGTTGGCTCGTCATCACTTTCAGGCTCCGGCAAAGGCGTGGCATTAAAATATTTTATGCCTTCATTACCCTTTGCTGTGCTCCATTCATAACCCAAAAATTTTTTCATTGCTTTGTTATCAGCCGGGCTTTTTATAACCAGTACCGGGACTGAATTGCTGTGCGCCAGTAAAAAATAATAGAGCTTTTCTTTTTCAATTTCCTTTACATGATGAAAAAGCATTTGTTCCAATTCGGCTTTTCGTTCTACTTCGCTCAACCGCTTAAAAGCAGGCTTTTTCTGAAAGTTTTTTATATCAGTACGTGCATAAAAAGATTTATTGTACTCCTGCCACATTTCACTCTGCAGCAGAGCCTCGTTGGGAGCGCTGTCTAACCAAAGTTGTTTGTAATCACTAAACGCAATATTTATGTGTGTGCAATAAGCTTCTAACAAATACAGGTCTTTAAACAGCTTATTCTTTTTATTGTTAGAGTTTAGCTCTGCATCATGTAACCAGCTGCTTACACGGTTTTTATAATGGTCGGCTTCTGCAGGCTCTGCTTTTCTGCGCTTTAAAAAAAGTGTAACTGTGTTGGTTCCTGTTTTGCCAAATGTTCCGCTGCCAAGTTCTGCAATGGCTATAATGTGAAAATATTTTAATAAGATTTCCCGTGTTTGCTGATACAGCTTTGCATCGTTGCTTAAAATAGAAGAAGGTAGTATGATAGCTGCAATTCCATCTGGCGCTAACAACTGTTTTGCACGTTCAATAAAAAAAGCTTCAATAGCATTATTCGTAATGGTGCTTTTGTTATCTACCATTCCAAAAAGCTGAAAGTTTTTCTTGTCGGGCATTGTAAGCGTTTCCAAAAATCCTTTAACGCTGTATGGCGGATTGGCAACAAGAATATTATAGGTGCCATCTTCAATGTTGGGGTTACGTGCCAGAGCATCGTTGTAAATAATATTGATGTTATCCTGCCCATACATAAAGGCAGAAACCTTTGCAACTTTGGATAAGCGGTATTCTTTTTCAATGCCGGTAATATTGCTGTAATAATTCTCTATGTCTGCCTTTTTATATTTAGAAACCAATGGCTTTAGCAGCCGTGCCAGCTCTGTAAGAAAGTGTCCGGCGCCGCAGGCATAATCAATCGCTTTAGGCGGATGCTCACTTTCAGCAATTACCTGTTCTAAAGGCAGAGAGTTCATTATAAATTTTACAATGGGCATGGGTGTAAAAAATTGCCCTTCGCTTTGTTTTACACCTGCATCTAAAAACCCTTCAAACATATCTCCCAAAAACTGATTACTGTGTTCATCGCTATCATTTTTAAGATGAATATCCTGCAGCATTTCAATCATGCGAAGCAATATCTCTGCATTTTGATAAAATAATTTTTCGTTGTGTACATCAATAAAAGCAAAAGCATTATTGGTAAAGAATTTTAATTGCTTAAAATAATAGTTAATGGTTTCTTTTGTTGCATCAGGATCATCTTTCAGAAATTTAAAAGCCTCATCAATTTTTTCCTGGTTTATGTAGGTTACATCTTCATTAAGAAACTGCTTCATACCCTGCTGATACAAAAGCTGTAATCTGTCCTGAAGATCAAAGTGAGTATCATAAGCCATACCTCGCCAATAAAATTTAAGATTAGCCGGATTTTCTTTTTCATCAACTACTTTGCAAAGAAATAAGTTCACTAATTTATCAAAAGCATTTTCCCTACCTGACACGTTGTATTTGCGAAGAATAGTTGCAAACTGGTGATACTTTTTTTGAATATCAGCATGGCTTAAATCTTTTAAATCACTGATGCTGTAATTTTTTTTACCGAGCTGAAAAGGAAGATTGCCTTCTTCTAAAAATCCTGTAGTGAAAGCTTCCTGGTGATAAGTATTTTTCCAAACATCAAACAATTCATCGTACCGGTTTGAATTTTTATAGGTTGAAATTTCTTTTCCTTCTTCCTGTAAAGTATTTAAAAGATTTTCATTATCTGCAAGAGGAATTACGTAATAAGATGGAACAAGCTTATCATTTTCTAAATCACTAGTATACAGACAAATCAATTGGGTTGAGCCTTCCTGTTGAGCATAAGAAAATAACTGAGAAGGATATTGTTTTCCGATGCTCGAGGCATCCTCAAATTCTTTTCCGGCAGTTTTACATTCTATAATGGCAAAAACTTTTTTATCATTATCATTGATAACAATATCAGCTCTGCCGCCACTTGCACCATGCCCAAGTTTCCATTTAGGTTCCAGTGTTAAATGTTCCGGCTTATAGCCTAATAATAAAAGCCTGTGAACGCATTCAAATACCACAAAATTTTCCAGGCTTGTAAAATTGGTAGTAAACTCGCCTTCAATTTTTACACCTCTAGGGTAAATGAGTTTTTCACTTATAAAATCTGCCTGTATTATTTCACCATTTATTTTTTTAGAATAAATATTATCCTTTGTTTCAAATTCAAATATTTCTAAAACTTTTTTAAAGTTGTTTTTGGTAATCATAATTAAGGTATACAAATATAATAGCTGGCTTCATAATATTTAATGTTTAATTGCCCTGACCTTTAGGTCGGGGATAAAATGATAATAGGTTGGGGGCTTTGGCCAAAATATGATTAGGCTAAAGCCGAAATTAATTAATTCGTTACCCCGCCCTGAAGGACGAAGCGATATTGTATACTTAATCCCTTAGGGATGTAATATTCGTAGAAAATAAATAAACATATTCTAAGCCCCGTAGGGGCGATATATTTCGTTCCTACGGAACTACACATTTGTTTTCTTGCTTGCTGCTGCTAGTGATATTTTGTTCCGATTGAACTAAAACGCTTAATTATATTCTACAGTTTAAAAGCTGCCCGATAGAAATGGAAAACCCGGTGAAGCTTTTGTGTAATGGGTTTTGTGCCGGATTTGAAATGAATAGCGGGAACCAAGGCTGATAAATGTTCGGCCGCCAAATAGCCCACATAAATATTTTTTCTCTAATTTCAGTACATGTTAGTTAAAACCTATGGCAGCGCTGTATATGGTGTTGAGGCGATTTCTATAACGATAGAGGTAAATGTAAGCAGCGGCAAATTCACATCCATCGTTGGCCTAGCAGATAATGCTGTAAAAGAGAGTCTGGAAAGGATGGAAAGCGCCATAAAAACCAATGGATATCATTTCCCACGAACGAAAGTTGTTGTTAACCTTGCCCCCGCAGATATTAGAAAAAGCGGAACTGCATTCGACTTACCCATTGCAATTGGAACATTGGCCGCAAGCGAACAATTTGAAAATGTTGAAAAACTTTCTGATTATGTGATTATGGGTGAGCTGAGTTTAGATGGCACCATCCGGACTATTAAAGGTGCATTGCCAATAGCTATTCAGGCAAGAAAAGAAAATTTTAAAGGGCTTATTCTTCCTAAACAAAATGCCAGGGAAGCAGCAATGGTTAACAACCTTAATGTATATGGCGTTGAACATATAAATGATGTAATAAATTTTTTTATAGACGAGAAATCTTTACAGCCTACAATAGTTAATACCAGAGAGGAATTTGCTCATGCACAAAGTGATTATGAAATAGACTTTAGCGATGTGAAAGGCCAGGAAAATATTAAAAGAGCTTTGGAGATTGCTGCTGCCGGAGGACATAATGCAATTTTGATCGGCCCACCGGGTGCCGGTAAAACCATGCTGGCAAAACGTTTACCCACCATACTGCCGCCGCTTACTTTGCAGGAGGCTTTGGAAACTACAAAGATCCATAGTGTAGCAGGCAAACTTCCGGAAAATGCCACGCTCATATCTAAAC
>JBBJOK010000160.1:0-6758 GCA_037721545.1 Chitinophagaceae bacterium | reverse complement strand
AGGAGTTGGAAGACGAAGGCGGTGAATTGTATGAAGGGCTTGAAGACATTTGGCCTGATTATCCAAGCCAGGAAGATTTCTTTTTTAATGAAGATGAGTATTAAACCCACTTCCCACTAAAAGGGGTATGGGAAAATTTATAATATTATTCGGCCGTTCAAACATATTGAACGGTTTTTTATTTATAAGATTAAACTTGCTACTGATTATAAGGGAGAAAGTAATACAAAGGTTTTTAGAGCGCCTTTGCGTTTTTGTTTCAAATATTTATTTTACTTCCACCGCTAGCAAACTTTCATTTTCCAAAAAAGCTTCTAATTCATCCCCTGCTACACATTCGCCAACGCCTGCGGGGGTACCTGTAAAAATTAAATCGCCAATATTTATTGAGAAGTAGGTTGAAATATTGGCAACTATTTTATCAAAGCTAAAGATCATATCTGCTGAATTACCGCTTTGTACTTCTTCTTTATTTTTCTTAAAAGAAAAGTTGATGTTTTGTTTATTAAGTGCAGCGGTTATGTCGATGAATTTACCCACGGCTGCTGAGTTATCAAAGGCTTTGGCTTTTTCCCAGGGAAGGCCCTTTTTCTTTAGCTCATCTTGAATATCCCGGGCTGTAAAATCAATTCCAACGGTTATTCCGTTATAATAATTTCCGGCATGCTTCTCCTGTATATATTTCCCATTCTTGCTTACTCGCAGTACAAGCTCACATTCATAATGCAATTCGTTCGTAAATTCAGGATAATAAAAGGGAGTAAGATTTTGAAGAAGGGCGCTTTTAGGTTTCATAAAAATAACCGGTTCGGTTGGCACCTCGTTGCCGAGTTCTTTGGCGTGATCAACATAGTTGCGCCCGATACAAAATATTTTCATAAGAAGCCGCTTTAAATTTTGGTTACGGAGAAAAACGAAAATATATAAAAATCCCCATAGCCCCCATACCTATGGTTCGATTAAAATTTTTTATGTTATCTTAAATGATAAATTATTTACGGTGCTCATCGTTTTATCAATACCAATAGTAGCAAAGCTTTCTATAACTTCAATGCATTTTTCTACTTTAATTTTTATAATAGGAGCATCTTCTTTAAACCATTTGCTAAGTACAAATTCCACCTGCATTCCTTTTGGAAAATTATTGCCAATACCAAAGCGGAGCTTAGGGTATACATCTGTTCCCAAAATATTCTGAATATCTCTTAAACCATTATGTCCGGCATCACTTCCACTTTTTCGCAGGCGAAGTTTATCTATAGGTAACGCCAGGTCGTCTACCACTGTTAAAGAATTTTCAATGTGAATTTTTTCTTTATCCAACCAGTATTTTACCGCCCTGCCGCTAAGGTTCATATAAGTTGTTGGTTTTATGCAAATAAATATTTTGCCTTTCCATTTTACTTCTGCAACATCCGCTAAACGGGCAGAATGAAAAAACCCACCATGTTTAATTACAAAGGCATCGGCAACATCAAACCCTATATTATGGCGGGTATATTCGTATTCCGCTCCAATATTTCCAAGCCCTATGATAAGAAATTTAGACATGTTATGAGCGAAGATAATAATCTATACATTTGTTTATGGTAAAGACATGGCCTCTCTATGCAAAAATCACAATCCTGGTACTTTTAGTTTACCTGATTTTATACGGATTATATATTGGCCAGGATATTCTGGCACCGTTAGGATTTGCTTTTCTTTTTGCAGTTTTATTGCGGCCACTGGAAAAGCGGCTTATCAACTGGCGTGTGCCAAAAATTCTGGCAACAATAATTACAGTAATTATTGCTCTTTTATTTGTGGCGGGCCTTGTTACACTTTTATCAAAACAGATCGCCTCTTTTATAGAAGATATACCAGCTATAAAACATAACCTTAAAACCTTATGGACCCAGATTCAACATTGGGTTAGCTCAACATTTAATTTGACAAGGGCAGAGCAACAAAAAATTATTCAGAAAGCTACTTCGGAAAGCAATCCCGTTAGCACTCTTGGTGTCATTACAGCTTCAATAGCAACTGTCATCCTTGTTCCGGTTTATGTTTTTCTTTTTCTTTATTATCGAACCCTTTTATTGCGATTTATTGTAGAATTATTTGATGCCAAACATCATGAAAATGTTTTTGACGTAATACAGGAAATACGATATGTAGTACAACACTACATAACAGGGTTACTCACCGAAACCAGTATAGTTGCTGTGCTTAACATTGTAGGGTTATTAATAATAGGTGCCCCATTTGCATTTTTGCTTGGTTTGATTTCTGCCCTCCTCAACCTCATCCCTTACATTGGCGGGCTGATAGCGCTTGTTCTCACTGCGTTAATAATATTTACTAATACAGCTTCTATTAGCATGGCCCTTTACTCAGTAGTTGTTTTTCTGATAGTTCAGCTGGTAGATAATAATTTTTTAGTTCCCAGAATAGTTGCTTCCCGGGTTAAACTAAATGCGCTTATTTCTATTTTAGGTGTACTTATTGGTGGCGCTTTATGTGGTATAAGTGGTATGTTTTTGAGCATCCCTATAATTGCAATTTGTAAAGTAATATTTGATAAGATAGAAGATTTGCAGCCATGGGGAAAGCTATTTGGAGATGATATACCAACCACAATGGTTCTTAAAAATGTATTTAGAAGGAGGCGTAAAACAATTACAGAAACCAAGGGATAATGAATAAAATAACAAAATTTCGTTTGGTGTTTAGACATTATTTTGAATTAATGTTTTGGATTCTTTCCATAATTTTTCTTGCCCTAATGTCACCTGGAACGGAACCTCATTTATCATTATGTATATTTAAATTTTTTGGTATTACTTTTTGTCCTGGTTGTGGCCTTGGCCATTCAATAAGCTACTTATTTCATGGAAATATACAGGCATCGTTCTCTTCGCATCCACTTGGGATTTTTGCAGTCATTATTATTCTTTTTAGGATATATAAATTATTACAGCTTCATATTTTATCAAAAAAAATAAAAAACAATTATGCAATTCGATAACAACAGCAGCGCCATCAATCATATATTTTTAAAACATCTTTACGATGTTACGCCTGAGGAATTAGTAACAATCAATTCAAGAACAAAGGGCTTTAGCGATGATGAGCTTACTAATTTCTGTATGATATACAGGTCAAAAAGAAAAGATCCTCAAACCATTTTATTATTATCTCTGCTTGGCCTGGTTTTTATTGCAGGTATTCACAGATTTGTATTAGGCCATACAGGTATGGGAATATTATATTTTTTTACCGGTGGTTTATGTTGGATTGGGACTATTGTAGATGCGGTAAATCATAAAGAACTCGCACTGGAATATAATGCCCGGATGATAACAGAAACGCTGACGATGTTTAATATGATAAGGAAATAAGATTTATATAAAAGCACCATTTCGCTTACAACCTATTGTAAAAATTTATACTTTCCTTTAGCTTTCCTTGTTTTAATTTATCCAAATTTGCATATCAATTTTATTCCTATGAAAAAATCTAGTTTATTATTTCATACCTCTTTCTTCTTACTTCTTATTTTAATAGCGCAACCACATTTCGGCTCCGCTCAGTATTGGCAGCAACGTGTGAAATATACCATGAATATTGATGTTGATGTAAATACGAATCGGTTTACAGGAACTCAAAAATTAGAATACACCAATAACTCTCCTGATAAGTTAAGCAAAGTATTTTACCATTTATATTGGAATGCATTTCAACCAAACAGTATGATGGATGTAAGAAGCCGGGAGATTGGCAAGGTATTAATAAATGATAAGCCCAATTGGGATGCCCGTGTGCAGGATCGCATCTCAAAATTGAATGCAAGTGAGATTGGTTATCAAAAAATTAAATCTTTAAAAATGAATGGAGTTGCACAGCCATTTAAATACCATGAAACTATTTTAGAAGTAAATCTTACAAAACCCATTTTGCCCAGGAGCAAAGTTATTTTTGAAATGGAATTTGAGGCACAGGTGCCCCTGCAAATCCGCCGTAGCGGAAGAGATAATCCAACAACAATGGTTCGTTATACCATGACGCAGTGGTATCCTAAGTTATGTGAGTATGATAATGAAGGCTGGCATCCTACACCCTACATTGCCCGGGAATTTTATGGCGTTTGGGGAGATTATGATGTAACTATTTCTATAGATAAAAATTATGTATTAGGGGGTAGTGGTAATATTGATAAAACAGTACCCTCATCTTCAGGAAGTAAAAAAAGGTGGCATTTTGTAGCACCCAACGTACATGATTTTGCATGGGCAGCTGATCCGGAATACAAGCAGTTAACGAGACAGATCGTTAACGGCCCTACCATATATGTTATTTATAATCGGGAAGCATCAAGAGTTGCCTTTGATGCAATGAGTAAAGGAGCAAAAGCAAATTATAATAATGATTTTAATAAATACGCTGCAGACTGGGACAAACAATGGGAAATAATTGCAGATGCGGCAGTAACAGTTTATCCTTTTATTAAAAAAACATTCGGCGAATATCCTTATAAGCAATATTCATTTATACATGGTGGGGATGGTGGTATGGAATACCCCAACTGCACCATGCTTGTTGGCCCGGGATTAGGTACTGCAATTCATGAATGGATGCATAGTTGGTACCAAATGATGTTAGGTACAAACGAAAGCCTGTATGCCTGGATGGATGAAGGATTTACGAGTTATGCAGAAGACCTGGTAACGAGATTTTATTCTAATAAATCCTCATTACAATCCTATCAGGAAGCGATTAAAAATGATCCTACAAATAAAAGCCTGAGAGAGTTTGCTGATTTTCTTCCTGAAGATCATGCAGATGGCTATAACGGATATTTTAACCTGGTAAAAAGTGGATTAGCGGAACCACTTACCACGCATGCTGATCATTACCAAAACAATTATGCATACAGTATTAATTCATATTTAAAAGGAGAAGTTTTTTTAGAACAATTAGGCTATATAGTTGGTGCCGAAATACGAAATAAAATTCTTTTAGAATATTACAGATTATGGAAATTTAAACATCCCAACACTAATGACTTTATAAAAGTTGCTGAAGATGTAAGCGGGATGAAATTAGATTGGTATAAAGAATACTGGATCAATACAACTAAAACGATTGATTATGGCATTGACAGCGTTTGGGAAGAGAACGGAATTTCAAAAATGAGATTAAAAAGAGGTGGAGTGATGCCGATGCCTATTGATCTGGAGCTGACCTTTAAAGATGGAACCAAAGAACTTCACTATGTGCCATTAAGTTTAATGTATGGGGGAAAGCCTGCGGAGAATAAAACAACAAGAATTATTCACGAAGAATGGCGATGGACACATCCTACCTATGTTGTAGAATTTAAAAGGAAACTTACTGATTTAAAACAAGCAGAGATTGACCCCACTAAAAGACTTGCAGATATAGAACGAAGAAATAATTTGCTGGAGTTAAAATGGTAGATCATCCGGTAAAGATCATAAGAGCAAGAGCGGCAGATGCCGGCCTTTTATCTTACCTAAGCAAAAAAACTTTTGAAGATACTTTCAGCGGCACATGCACTGATGGTGATATGAAAAGCTTTATTGAATATGCTTTTTCTGAAGATGCAATTTCAACAGAGTTGAAAAATGATGAGGATTATTATTTTATTGCTTACTACAATACTATAGCGGCAGGGTATATGAGATTAAAGGAAGACTATCTAGAATACGCTGCAATAAAGAAATACAATGCTTTGGAATTAAAACGAATTTATGTGTTGAAAGAATATCAATCAAAAAAGATTGGCGCAGCGCTTATGAGTTATGCTTTACAATTTGGTTCACAAAAAAATTATGAAATATTATGGCTGGGTGTATGGGAGCACAATGAGAAAGCAAAATTATTTTATAAGAAATGGGGATTTATTGAAACTGGTGATACCCATGATTTCCCGATAGGAAATACCCCTCAAACTGATAGATGGATGATAAAATTCATTGACCAGCGTTAGTGTATAGTATATATTTTTCCTTAAAAAATTCTTCTTCAAATATTTTTTCTACTTCCCACACTTTGGGCCTTACACGGCTTTCAGAAATTTCTTTTGAGAGGTCGCCTCCCTTTAAACAAATGAGGCCCGATATTTTTTTGGGTTGATCAATAGGCCGTTTTTTTAATAAGGGCCTGCTCCAAAACCATAAATCATTTAAAGGTGCAACTGCCCTGGAAATAACAACATCGAACTTTTTATCCTTTATATCTTCAGCCCTTGTATGTTGTGTGCTGATATTAGATAAACCAATTGCATTCGCAACTTCATTAACAACTTTTAATTTTTTATTGATGCTGTCAACCAAATGAAATTTTACTTCCGGAAAAAATATAGCAAGAGGTATACCCGGGAAACCGCCACCGGTACCAATATCAATTATCTCATTACCATCGGGGAAATCAAACTGTGTTGCAATAGCCAAAGAATGTAATACGTGATGTTCATAAAAATTATGCATATCCTTTCTTGATATCACATTTATTTTTTCATTCCAATCGGTATACAAATCTTTTAATGCAGCAAACTGCTGTAGCTGCTTTTCATTAAAATCAGAAAAATATTTAGTAATAATATCCACTAAGTCAAACCATTTATAAGTATAGAAATAGCGGTTATGAGTTTGGTCAAATCTTCTCGGTAAGGAGAAAAATTATTAGACTCCCTATCTCCAGGTTTTTTCAGGCTTATTTATAAGCGCAAATGAAAAAATTAAATAATAAAA